>CAMPAX010000038.1 GCA_946633495.1 uncultured Lachnospiraceae bacterium
GTCCGGTAACAGGCCCCGGAAATCGTTCGCTGAAATCCCTTTCCGATATGCTGAAGGGTAAGCAGGGACGTTTCCGTCAGAACCTGCTGGGTAAGCGTGTTGACTATTCCGGTCGTTCGGTTATCGTAGTCGGACCGGAACTGAAAATCTATCAGTGCGGTCTTCCGAAGGAAATGGCTATCGAGCTTTTCAAACCTTTCGTTATGAAGGAGCTGACAGCCCGCGGAATCGCAAATAACATCAAAGCAGCAAAGAAGAAGGTTGAGCGTCTGGATCCTCAGGTTTGGGATATCCTCGAGGACGTGATCAAAGAGCATCCGGTAATGCTGAACCGTGCGCCTACCCTGCACAGACTTGGTATTCAGGCATTTGAACCGATCCTTGTAGAAGGTAAGGCGATCAAGCTTCATCCGCTGGTATGTACCGCGTTCAATGCGGACTTCGACGGTGACCAGATGGCGGTGCACCTTCCGTTGTCCATGGAAGCACAGGCTGAGTGCCGGTTCCTTCTGCTTTCACCGAATAACCTGCTGAAGCCTTCGGACGGTGGTGTAGTATCCGTTCCTTCACAGGATATGGTACTTGGTATTTATTACCTGACCAATGACAGATATCGTGAAGTGCCGTATGAAGAGGATGAGATCGTTCAGTCTTATCTTCTGGATGATGAGCACGAGAATATCGAGGCGCTGATCCGGGATGCGGAGGCAGGAAAGGTAGGTCCTACGGACAAGATCCGGATCCGTGTCATCAAAAAGTATTCTGAAAAGACAAAGATCACATTCTTTAAGAATATCGTCAGCACGGTTCAGGATATGATCGGACGTAAGTTCAAGAGTATGAACCGGGCGCTGCTTGCTTATGAGAATAAGGAGATCACTCTGCAGCAGAATATTTATGTAGAACGTTCTGCTACCGTTGCAGGAGAGCGGTATTCCGGAATGGTTGCAACGACTCTCGGAAAGCTGATCTTCAACGAGGTGATCCCTCAGGATCTTGGTTTCGTGGATCGTTCCGATCCGGCGCATGTTCTGGAGCCGGAGATCAATGTCCATGTTGACAAGAAGTGGCTGAAGAAGATCCTTGACAAATGCATTAATATCCATGGTGCAACCCGTACCGCTGAGGTGCTGGACGAAATAAAGGCCATGGGTTATAAGTACTCTACCTTGAGTGGTATGACGGTTTCCGCAGCGGATATGACCGTTCCTGAGAATAAGCAGGAAGTGCTGGATAAGGCTCAGGATGTGGTTGATCAGATCACAGAATACTACAATATGGGCTTCCTGACGGAAGAAGAGCGTTATGATTCCATCATCAAGGCATGGCAGAAGGCGGATGATACTCTGACGGTTGCGTTGATGGACGGCCTGGATCGTTACAACAACATCAACATGATGGCTGATTCCGGTGCCCGTGGTTCCGAGAAGCAGATCAAGCAGCTGGTAGGTATGAGAGGCCTGGTTGCCGATACGGCAGGTAAGACCATTGAGCTTCCCATCAAGTCCAACCTGCGTGAAGGTATGGGCGTTCTGGAGTATTTCCTGTCTGCGCATGGCGCACGTAAGGGCCTTACCGATACGGCGCTTCGTACCGCAGACTCCGGTTATCTGACACGTCGTCTGGTTGATGTTTCACAGGATCTTATCATCCGTGAGACGGATTGCTGTGCGGATATGGATGAGAAGCCGGGCATTTATGCATATGCATTCCGCAAGGAAGAGGCTGTGATCGAGTCCTTCCAGGAGCGTATCACAGGCCGGTATGCGGCTGTCAGTGTTTTCGACAAAGATGGAAATATGCTCGTGAAGAAGAATCATATGATCACTCCGAAGCGGGCGGAAAATATCATGAAGTATGGCGTGGATGAGGATGGAAATCCCTTCACGGATCCTTATACGGGAGAGGCAAGCATAGGCGCCAGGCTGAAGATCCGTTCCATTTTGACCTGTCGCTGTCACCTCGGCGTCTGCGCAAAGTGCTATGGAGCAAACATGGCAACCGGACAGGCGGTACAGGTTGGTGAGGCAGTCGGTATCATCGCGGCTCAGTCCATCGGTGAGCCCGGTACACAGCTGACCATGAGAACCTTCCATACCGGTGGTGTGGCAGGTGGTGATATCACACAGGGTCTTCCTCGTGTCGAGGAGCTTTTTGAAGCACGGAAGCCGAAGGGTGTTGCCATCGTTTCCGAGATCAGCGGTACCGTACATATCACGGAAGCAAATGAGTCTCAAAAGCTGAGAACGGTTGAAGTGACCGATAACGCTAACGGAGAGGTGAAGGTATATCCGATTCCCTACGGTTCCAGGATCAAGGTGATCGACGGACAGGGGATTGAAGCCGGTGAAGAACTTACGGAAGGCTCCGTAAATCCCCATGATATCCTGCGGATCAAGGAAAGCGAAGGCATCCGTAAGGGCGAGGGCAAAGGAAAGGGCGTTGAAGCCGTACAGAATTATCTGATCGGTGAAGTTCAGCAGGTATACCGTGCACAGGGCGTTGAGATCAATGATAAGCACATCGAGATCATCGTTCGTCAGATGCTGAAAAAAGTCCGGATCGAAGATGGCGGTGATTCCGATTATCTTCCGGGAACCTTTGTGGATATTCTGGATGTGGATGAGATCAACGAATTCCTTCTTCTTGAGAACAAGCGGCCGGCAGAATACACGCAGGTACTGCTTGGTATCACGAAGGCATCTCTTGCAACCAACAGCTTCCTGTCTGCGGCATCCTTCCAGGAGACAACACGTGTTCTGACGGATGCGGCCATCAAGGGCAAGACGGACGACCTGATCGGTCTGAAGGAAAATGTTCTGATCGGTAAACTGATCCCGGCCGGTACCGGTATGAAGCGGTATCGCTCCGTGAAACTGGATTCCGATGATATTGATCTGGAAAACCCTGAAGAAGTAACCTTTGATGATGATTCCTTCGATTATCAGACGGAATACGATTCCGAAGAGACCTCCGAAGACGGTTTGGTATCGGACGAATCCCTTGCGGCTGAGGATGAAGGTACGGGGAGCAAAGAAGAGTAGATGAAAACGTCAAAATCTTCTTGACACCCGGTTTTCATATGGATATAATATTAAGGCATGCGTGAACAACGCATGCCTTTATCCGTGTGCAAAGGTAAATGCCGGTTTTTCCGGTAGATTGCCGGGGACTGGCCCCGTGCATGCGAGAATTTTTAAGAAGGAGGTGAAATCATGCCTACATTTAACCAGTTAGTAAGAAAGGGAAGAGAGACTGCTGCAAAGAAGTCCAAGGCTCCGGCTCTCCAGAGAAGCTTCAACTCTCTGAGAAAGAGACCGATGACCCAGAGCTCTCCTCAGAAGAGAGGTGTATGTACTGCTGTAAAGACCGCTACACCGAAGAAGCCGAACTCAGCTCTTCGTAAGATCGCCAGAGTTCGTCTTTCCAACGGTATCGAGGTTACAAGCTACATCCCCGGTGAGGGCCACAATCTTCAGGAACACTCTGTTGTTCTGATCCGTGGTGGTAGAGTAAGGGACCTTCCTGGTACCAGATATCACATCATCCGTGGTACTCTGGATACTGCAGGTGTTGGTAAGAGACGTCAGGCACGTTCAAAGTATGGTGCTAAGCGTCCGAAGGATGCGAAATAACGTGAAGCAATCCATACAAACACAGTTAGTCTCACGTGAGGGCTGTTAAGTTAATCAATGAAAAGACGGAACAGCTCCGAAGTGCTGGTTATGGCATGATTTTATTCATACTGACAGCACGAACACATGACCGTCGACCGCTTATATCTGCGGTCGGCAGGAAGACTGTGAGTACCTAAGAATTAATTATTATTAAGGAGGGAAGAACCGTGCCACGTAAAGGACATATCGTAAAGCGGGACGTACTTGCGGACCCGATTTACAATAACAAAGTGGTTACGCGTCTTATCAACAACATCATGTTGGATGGTAAGAAGGGTGTAGCCCAGAAGATCGTATACGGCGCATTTGACCGTATCAAAGAGCAGACCGGCAAGGATCCGATCGAGGTATTTGAAGCGGCTATGAACAATGTTATGCCGTTGCTCGAGGTTAAGGCACGCCGTATCGGTGGTGCCACCTATCAGGTGCCGATCGATGTACGTCCGGATCGTAGACAGACATTAGGTCTCCGTTGGCTTACCTTTTTCTCACGCAAGAGAACAGAGAAGACCATGGAAGAGCGTCTGGCATCCGAACTGATCGATGCTTCGAACAACACGGGCGCATCTGTAAAGCGTAAAGAAGAGATGCACCGCATGGCAGAGGCAAACAAAGCGTTTGCACACTACAAGTTCTAATGCTCCTGCTTTTTCATGCTGTTGGAGCTTTGAGCGTTCAAATATCAAGATAAGGAGGAAAAAGCCTTGGCTGCTGCAACTGGAAGAGAGTATCCTCTGGCTCAGACACGTAATATCGGTATCATGGCACATATTGATGCCGGTAAGACAACTCTGACCGAGAGAATTCTTTATTATACAGGTGTAAACTACAAGATCGGCGAGACCTACGAAGGCACTGCTACCATGGACTGGATGGAGCAGGAGCAGGAGCGTGGTATCACCATCACTTCCGCTGCGACTACCTGCCACTGGACTGTGCAGGAGCAGACAAAGCCGAAGAAGGGCGCACTTGAGCATCGTATCAACATTATCGATACTCCGGGCCACGTTGACTTCACTGTTGAAGTTGAGCGTTCCCTGCGTGTTCTGGACGGTGCTGTCGGCGTGTTTGATGCAAAGGGCGGTGTTGAGCCCCAGTCTGAGAACGTATGGCGTCAGGCGGACACCTATCACGTACCGAGAATGGCATTCGTCAATAAGATGGATATCCTTGGTGCAAACTTCTACAATACCGTAGATGAGATTCGTACACGTCTCGGCAAGAAGCCGGTCGTTGTAAACATCCCCATCGGCAAGGAAGATTATTTCCAGGGAATCATTGACCTTTTTGAGATGAAGGCTTATATCTACAATGATTCCAAGGGTGAAGATATCTCCGTTACCGAGATCCCGGATGATATGAAAGAGCAGGCTGAAAAGTTCCATACGGAGCTGGTAGAGGCATGCTGCGATTTTGATGAAGAACTGATGATGATGTATCTGGATGGCGAGGAGCCGTCTGTAGACCAGCTGAAGGCTGCTCTTCGCAGCGCTACCTGTGCTGCTATCGATACACCAGCAGGAGAGAAGGAGCGTGTCGTTCCGGTTCTCTGCGGTTCCGCTCATCAGAACAAGGGTATCCAGAAGCTTCTGGATGCTATCGTTGAGTTCATGCCCGCGCCGACGGATATCCCTGACATCAAGGGTACCGATCTGCACGGTGAAGAAATCACAAAGAAATCTGCCGACGATGAACCGTTCTCCGCTCTTGCATTCAAGATCGCTACGGATCCGTTCGTTGGTAAGCTTGCATTTATCCGTGTTTACTCCGGTAAGCTGAATTCCGGTTCCTACGTGCTGAATGCTACAAAGGGACATAAGGAGCGTGTCGGACGTATCCTTCAGATGCATGCGAATAAGAGACAGGAGATCCCGACTGTATACTGCGGCGATATCGCAGCCGTTGTAGGTCTGAAGAACACCACCACAGGTGATACGATCTGCGACGATCAGCATCCGGTAATCCTGGAGTCCATGGAATTCCCGGATCCGGTTATCGAGCTTGCAATCGAGCCGAAGACCAAGGATGGTCAGGACAAGCTTGTTGATGCTCTGACCAAGCTGGCAGAAGAGGATCCGACTTTCAAGACACATACAAATGTTGAAACCGGACAGACCATTATCGCAGGTATGGGCGAGCTCCATCTGGAGATCATCGTAGACCGTCTGCTTCGTGAGTTCAAGGTTGAGGCAAATGTAGGTGCACCTCAGGTTTCCTACAAGGAGACTTTCACAAAGGCTGTGGACGTAGATTCCAAGTACGTAAAGCAGTCCGGTGGTCGTGGACAGTACGGTCATTGTAAAGTGAAGTTCGAGCCTATGGATCCGAACGGAGAAGAGACCTTTAAGTTCGAATCTACCGTAGTCGGCGGTAACATTCCGAAGGAATATATCCCGGCCATCGGTGAAGGTATCGAGGAGGCTTGCGGAGCCGGTATCCTTGGTGGATTCCCGGTACTCGGCGTATCTGCAAATGTATATGATGGTTCTTACCATGAAGTCGATTCTTCTGAAATGGCATTCCACATCGCCGGATCCATGGCGTTCAAGGAAGCTATGCAGAAGGGCAATCCGGTACTTCTTGAGCCGATCATGAAGGTTGAGGTTACGATGCCCGCTGATTACATGGGCGATGTTATCGGTGACCTGAACTCTCGTCGTGGTCGTGTCGAGGGTATGGAGGATGTAGGTAACGGAAAGCTTGTAAAGGCTTACGTTCCGCTGGCAGAGATGTTCGGCTATTCTACAGATCTTCGTTCCAAGACACAGGGACGTGGAAACTACTCCATGTTCTTTGAACGTTACGAGCAGTGCCCGAAGTCTGTTCAGGAAAAAGTGCTTTCCAGCAAAGGTGGAAAGTAACAGATAAACCGGCTTCGTGTTATACTATGAGTATCATAAGAAATAGTGAAAAATACTTGAAATCATAGGCGTTTTTTACTATAATTGCATTTAGGTTGCATAAACGACCCCGGGTTACAGATACCTGAAACAGGGGAGAAATTCTAAGGAGGAATTTTTGAAATGGCAAAGGCTAAATTCGAAAGAAACAAACCGCATGTAAACATCGGTACCATCGGTCACGTTGACCATGGTAAGACAACTCTGACCGCAGCTATCACAAAGGTACTTTCCGAGCGTGTAGCAGGTAATGCGGCAGTTGATTTCGCTAACATTGATAAGGCTCCGGAAGAGAGAGAGCGTGGTATCACAATTTCTACCGCACACGTTGAGTATGAGACAGAGAATCGTCACTATGCTCACGTTGACTGCCCGGGCCATGCTGACTACGTTAAGAACATGATCACAGGTGCAGCTCAGATGGATGGCGCTATCCTCGTAGTAGCAGCTACCGACGGCGTTATGGCTCAGACAAGAGAGCACATCCTGCTGGCTCGTCAGGTTAACGTTCCTTACATCATCGTATTCCTGAACAAGTGCGATATGGTTGATGATGATGAGCTGATCGAGCTCGTTGAGATGGAAGTAACCGAAGCTCTTGAGGAGTATGGTTTCGAGGGCTGCCCGATCGTTAAGGGTTCCGCTCTTCAGGCTCTGGAGCATCCGGAAGGAGAATGGGGCGACAAGATTATGGAGCTCATGAAGACGGTTGATGAGTACATCCCGACTCCGGAGCGTGATACAGATAAGCCGTTCCTGATGCCTGTAGAGGACGTATTCACCATCACAGGTCGTGGTACTGTTGCTACCGGCCGTGTTGAGCGTGGTACTCTGAAGCTGAATGAGCCCCTTGAGATCCTTGGTATCAAGGAAGAGAAGCTGAATACCGTTGTAACCGGTATCGAGATGTTCCGTAAGCTGCTTGATCAGGCACAGGCCGGTGATAACATCGGTGCGCTGCTTCGTGGTATCAACCGTGATCAGGTTGAGAAGGGACAGGTTCTGGCTAAGCCCGGTACCGTAACCTGCCACAAGAAGTTTACTGCTCAGGTATACGTACTGACAAAGGACGAGGGTGGTCGTCATACACCGTTCTTCAACAACTATCGTCCGCAGTTCTATTTCCGTACAACAGACGTAACAGGTGTCTGCAACCTGCCGGCTGGTACAGAGATGTGCATGCCTGGTGATAACGTTGAGATGAGCATCGAGCTGATCCACCCGGTTGCTATGGAGTCCGGTCTTCGTTTCGCTATCCGTGAGGGTGGTAGAACTGTAGGTTCCGGTTCCGTTGTTACCATCATTGAGTAATTAAACCTCATGTATTCTACGTGAGTTACTGATTGAAATAACACGAAAGTTGTTATAGAAAGAGCGCAGTACAGGGTTTCCTGTATCTGCGCTCTTTTCTGTTGGTCTGCCAGCTACGCTGAGGATTTTTGTTCTGTGCTATCGGTGTAAGTGGGCAAGCATTCGGTCCGGTTATTTGAGAGACGCTATACTGGTCATGATCTGCAGATCAAAAGATTCATCTGCTATGAAGTTCAGTCCATTCCATACGGGAATGGAAGCGCCGCAGGATGTTTTTGCCCTTAGAAGAAGGGTTAATGAACCACCGTGGGGTAGAGCGGGTCAAAGTGGGGGAGAGTGGAACGGAGTGGATCGAGTGGAGTGCAGTGGATCAGAGTGGGTTAGAGTGGGTTAGATTGGGTTAGATTGGGTTAGATTGGGTTAGATTGGATCTGGCCCTGATCATAAGGAAAGGGCCACGGCATAGTGCCGTGGCCCTTGGTAGTAGTTCTGTAAATCAGTTTTTCGAAGCTTTGTCAGATGAAACAACTTTCCTGACTGCCGGCTTACGGCTCGACATTGTCTACACCGTCTACGATGATACGTCCACGGCCATGTGTCTTGCCGTAGTACATCGCCTTATCGGAACGGTCCAGCGTAAGCTCTGTGTCCTGTACGGTGGTGGGGTAGTTCGCTACACCGAGGCTTGTGTTGATATTGATCTCGTAATCCTCAAAATGTATGACGGTGGTTCGGATCTTCTCATGCAGCTCGGCTGCAATCTCTCTGGCCTTCTCTAACGGTGTGTCCGGAAGGATGAGAAGGAACTCTTCACCGCCGAAGCGGACTGCCATTCCATTGTACTTCTTTGCAACTGTCCAATCAGATTTTGCTACAGACCGGATCGCCTCATCACCGGCCAAATGCCCGTAAGTATCATTTACATTCTTGAAGTGGTCGATATCCAGCATGAGAACGGAGATGGTGCCGCCCTTTTCCTGAGCCTCTCGAAGCATGTCCGGATAGACCTGATTGAAGTAAATTCGGTTATAGATCTTGGTAAGACCGTCTTTCTTGGCCATATCCTCGGTTGTCAGGTACAGCCGATCCTTGATCATGGCGGTGGTGAGATCGCCGATAGCGGTCTTATAGAAGTCGTATCCGCCGTAGAAGAAGTCGTACTTCTCGCCGGCTATGATCATGACACCGTACAGCGTGCCCTGCTCAAAGGCCGGGATTGCGGAAATGCAGCATCCGCGTCGTTCAAAGTAAGGAAGGAACTGATCATAGTTATCACAGATCACCAATGGTTCCGTGGAGCCGCTGTTTTTAAATTCCTCAAAGATCTGATATGCTTCTTTCTTCAGGCGCTCCCGCCCGTAATTCTTGTCTGTATAGGCCTCGAATATGACATCTTCATTCAGACAGACTTCCTTTTCGATCAGGAAGCAGCAGATGTTGGCGTTCTTTAACTCAACTAACCGCTGTACCATGAACTGCAAACTTTCCGAAAGATCAAATGTAGCTGTAAAGTGTGATGTGATATCGATCAGTGCGTGTGTCTCTTCACTGCGTTTCTTCAGATCGGACAGAGCGTCATTTAACTGTACCCGCTGATAGTTGATGGTTTCGTTTACTTCTTCAAGACGCTGCTGCATCTCTACAAGTCCGGTGTTCTCTTCCTCGATATCCAGATTTCGGAAGAAGATATCGGTGTACTGCTTGTCCATGTAGATCATACTCTGGATCGTGATCTGACGAAGCAGATGAACCAGTGGGAAGAGAAATGCGCCTGCAAGCAGGATGAGAATAGCGATCGCCCTGTCAAAGAGTCCGCGGAACGGAAGCACCATGGCCAGCATCAGCATCGTGGTAAAGAAGAAAAAGTCACGGTATGTGATCATGATGTCATAGACATCGTTCAGCAGGACGCTTTCACAGATCAACAGTATGCCATAGATCAGGAACATACCGAGAACCGGAATCGGGATGGATCCGATGAACGCTCCGGCGATCATGGCTCCGAGATATACGAATACCTTATATACGTATATTCCCGAATAATACTCTTTTCGTTGGCTGTATCGCTGATAGAATATGTCAAACACAAAGCAGGCGACACAGAGGACCAGATAGAATATCATACTTGCTACCGTGGTCCCGCTGTCCATGAAAAGATAGGATAGAACAACGGATATCGCCAGAAAGAACAATATGATTCTGTGAAACTTTCTTGAGGATTCTAAATATGAATTTTTTAAAATCGTTAGCATAGACCTACTCCTGTCCGGCGATAACGAGATCGGGCCCCCCTGTATGGACTTCCGGATCTTTGATGCCTGATTTATAAATTCTCGAATGTGAATCAAAAAGATATAGATTACCCCTTAGTTTATTTTACCAAAAACAGAACTCTTATTCAATTGTTATTTTTGGTTTTGTAAAGGTATTGTAAATTGTTTTTTCGTCCTTTATTATAATGTGATGACAGGGTCAGAAGGAACGGGCGGCGCGCTTTTGCGGCCGCCACGGACATTGATTGACCCGGAAAACAAGAACGGTGCAGTCATTTTGCAGAGTGAAAGTGAAATAACAAAGATGAAATGACCAGAGCAAAAAAAGAAGTTGAAGGAGGTTCGGATATGCTGAGAATCGGGAAAAGGGATTTCCGGGAAAACGGCGATCATGTTTATATTATGGGAATCCTGAATCTGACACCGGATTCCTTCTCTGACGGAGGCAGATTTCTGGATTATGATGCCTCCATGAGACATACGGAGGAGATGATCCGTGACGGAGCGGACATTGTGGATCTGGGGGCTGAAAGCACAAAACCCGGATTCCTTCCGGTTTCTGCGGAAGAAGAGACGGAACGTCTGATAAAGGTCCTGCGGGCTGTTCGAAAAAACTTTGATATCCCCATTTCCGTGGATACGTATAAGGCGGAGGTGATGGATGCGGCTTTTGCAGAGGGCGCAGATCTGGGAAATGATATCTGGGGCCTTCGTTACGAAGAACTTCATCCGGAAGCGGCGGAGCATCAGCTGCTTACGATGGCAGAGGTGGCGGCAAAGTATAAAAAACCTATGGTTCTTATGCATAATGATCTACTTGACCGAAGCCAGGAGGCGCGGACAGAGGAACAGTGGACACGGTCCGGTGTGCCGCGTAATGCACGGGAGGATGTGGTGCTGAGGGTCTCGGAAGGGCTGAAACGGTCTATGGAAACAGCGGAAGAAGCCGGTATCGATAAAGACCGGCTGATCCTGGATCCGGGTGTCGGCTTTGCCAAAACGCTGGAAGAGAATCAGCGTGTGCTGGCAAATCTGTCGTCTTTTGGGACTCTTGGGTGCGGACTGCTTTTAGGAGCTTCCAGAAAATCCGTGATCGGAGATACACTGCACCTTCCTCCGGAAGAAAGAGAGGAAGGAACGCTGGTCACATCGATCCTTGCAGCAGAAGCGGGGTTTTGTTTTGTTCGGGTGCATGACGTGAAGAAAAACCGCAGGGCGTTGGATTTTTATGAACGGATCCGGGGGATGTGAATGGCGAAAAGCCTTGAAAAACGGGGATTTATGTAACCCTGAGGCTTGAAATCAGCGAAATTTAGCGGTTTTTTGATAAAAAAGCTACAATATCTTGTGGAAAAGTATTGAAATATATAGGAAAGACGTGTATAATAGCGCTTGTAACTGATTCGGGAACACCGATGACTTTGGTGCTGATCCGGAGAGGGATTCTATTCTATAATATGGAAAGGAAGCAAAAACTATGAACAAGACAGAACTTGTGGCAGCAATTGCTGAATCTACAGGACTTAGCAAGAAGCAGGCAGAAGATGCAGTAAAGGCATTTGTAGAGGTTGTTTCTGATCAGCTTCAGAAGAAGGAAAAGGTTCAGCTGATCGGCTTTGGTACATTTGAAACAACCGAGAGAAAGGCAAGAGAAGGACATAACCCGAGAGATCCTAAGAAGACTGTTACAATTCCGGCATGCACACAGCCGAAGTTCAAGGCAGGCGCAGCTCTGAAGGAGAAGGTTAACACCAAGCCGGCTAAGAAGGCTGCTAAAAAGAAGAAATAATTTATAGATAGTCTATACAAAAAATCCCCGGCTTCGGTCGGGGCTTTTTTGTGGCTGTCTGCGGAATACTGGCCAAATGCCTGCAGTGAGGAGGCGATCCTTCCTGAACCCTTCTCGCTGCCTCCATCCGAAAATCTTTTGAATTTATCCACTCCATAGTATTCCGAAAGATGCCGAAAGATGAAAATGTTATAGGCTTGAAAAGGGATTTATGATATACTATATCTGTTGTTCCAAAATCCGGCACAAAGGAAGAGAGGCAGGTTGTTCCACCTGCTTATGGAGGAATTATCCGGAGGAGCAGATTCATATCGAAAAAAAGGGAACCCTTCGGATCAGGATCATCCGGCGGAGTACCCGGATCATAGAATAAAGGCGCAACAGGAGAGATAAGGCAATGTGTGGTTTTTCAGGTTATTTTGGAACCGGTGACTATGACCGTGAACAGGTGGTCAGGAAGATGAGTGAGAAGATCGCTCACCGCGGACCGGACGGGGAAGGCGTATTTGTTGATGATTATGTGGCACTGGGACATAGACGCCTCAGCATCATCGATCTGGAACTGGGAATTCAGCCCATGTACAGCGCGGACGGACGGTACGTCATCGTTTTTAACGGGGAGATCTATAATTATAAGGATATTCAGAGAAAACTGAAAAAGGATCATGGAGTGACATTTCAGACGAACTCCGACACGGAGGCGCTTCTGCAGACGTATATGATCTATGGAGAGAAGACCGCTTCCCTGCTTCGGGGAATGTTTGCATTTGTGATCTATGACCGGGAGGAGCATAAGATCTACGGCGCCCGGGATGCGTTTGGGATCAAGCCGTTTTATTATGCGAAAATGAAGGATACGCTGCTCTTCGGTTCGGAGATCAAGTCCTTCCTTCCGCATCCGGCATTTAAAAAGGAAATCAATCATGAAGCTTTGAAAATGTATCTGATCTTCCAGTATTCACCCATGAAGGAAACTCTGTTCCGGAATGTCTATAAGCTGGAACCGGGAACGTACTTCACCTATGATGGGGAGAAGATGAAGACAGAAAGATATTTCAATGCGTCCTTCCGCACGAAGCCGATCTCAGAGGATGAGGCGGCAGAGGGAATCTTCAAGGAGGTGGAAAACTCCGTAAAGTATCATCTTATCGCAGACGTGGAGGTTGGATCCTTCCTGTCCGGCGGCGTGGATTCCAGCTTTATCGCCACCATGGCCAGACCGGACAAGACTTATTCCGTAGGATTTAAGACAGATGGGTTTGATGAGAGCATGGACGCCAAGGCCCTTTGCGATATTCTGAAGATCAAGAATCGGCGCAGGGAGATCACGGCGGATGAATTCTTTGAGGTGCTTCCTGCCGTACAGTATCAGTCGGATGAACCCCATGCAAACCTGTCGGCGGTACCGCTTTATTTCCTTTCCGAAATGGCAGCAGAGGATCTGAAGGTCGTTCTTTCCGGCGAAGGAGCGGATGAATTCTTCGGCGGTTATGAAACTTATCACGGCAGCAAGTCGGGGAGTGTCTATAAGGCCATTGTCCCGAGAAAACTACGTGGATGGATCGGCAGAAAGATCGGTGACCGGGATCACAGAGGTCTGAATTTCTTCAAGAGAAATGCCCTGGATCTGGAGGATTCCTATATCGGACAGGCCTTTATCATGGATAATGACCAGGCGAATGACCTTCTGCAGGAGAACTACAGAAGCAACCTTACCTATCAGGATGTCACACGTCCGTATTTTGAGAAAGTAAAGGGGAAGGATGAACTGCATAAGAAGATGTATCTGGATATGCATCTCTGGCTTCCGAATGACATCCTTCTGAAAGCGGACAAGATGACCATGGCACATTCCCTGGAGCTTCGTGTACCCTATCTGGACCGAAAGGTATGGAGCTATGCCAGAACCCTTCCGTCGAATCTTCTGATCGATGATCATCAGACCAAGACTGTATTCCGGAAGAGCTCCGATAAGGTCCTGCCGGAGGAATGGGTTAAGCGTAAGAAGAAAGGCTTCCCGGTTCCCATTCGCCAGTGGCTTTGGGAGGAAAAGTATGCGTCCCGATTCCGCGAAATGTTTGAACAGCCTTTTGCAAAGGAATTCTTCCACACAGAGATCCTGCTGCAATGGCTGAAGGATCATCAGGAGAAAAAGGCAAACAATCAGAGGAAGCTGTATACAGTGTATGCATTTCTGCTCTGGTACAAGGCTTATTTTGTGGATGCAGACTGATGGGGCGGTACGGAGTAAGAAAAAAAGTAAGAAATACGAAGTAAGAAATACGAAGTAGAAATACGAAGTAAGAAATAAAAAGTAAGAAATAAAAAGTAAGAAATAAAAAGTAAAGTATCACGGAGCAGATGGGTGAGAAGCCTTCTGCAGGGAAGAAAAAGGGGGGACATTCCATGAAGTATGATATCAGTGAAGCTATCCGGTATATCGGTACGGATGATAAGGATCTGGATCTTTTTGAAAGCCAGTACGAAGTGCCGAACGGCATGGCATATAATTCCTACCTGATCGTGGATGAGAAGATCGCAGTCATGGATACGGTAGACGAAA
>CAMPAX010000039.1 GCA_946633495.1 uncultured Lachnospiraceae bacterium
TCAGCCAGTTCGGTCAATTCGGTGCAGGAACCGTCACTCCAGAAACCGGATCACGTCCCTTAGTTCCATATCCCCTCCGAAAATGGACAGCGCACTCCCGATGGTTACATCCAGCCGGTCGCTGCCTGCCTCCCGAAGGAGTTCCAGATCCCGGAAGCTTCCCACACCGCCGGCATAAGTTATGGGGATCTTTCCCCAGTCTCCCAGAAGCTTTGCCAACGGCTCCTCAATGCCGTTCCTTTTTCCCTCCGCATCCACTGCGTGGATCAGATATTCCGCAGAAAACCCCTTCAGATGATCCAGTGTTTCATGTGTTATGTAAACTTCTGTCAACTTCTGCCAACGGTCCGTCGCGATACAATACCCATCCTCCGTCCGTCTGCAGCTAAGATCCAATACCAGATGTTCCGGCCCCACCTCATGCACCAGCCGGTCCAGCCGCTCCCAGTCCACACGGCCGTTTCGGAAGACATAGGAAGTAACGATCACATGAGATGCACCCAGATCCAGAAACCGGGAGGCATTCTCGGCCGTCACTCCCCCGCCGATCATCAATCCCTCTGGATAGGCAAGAAGCGCCTCCTTCGCCGTTTCGATATCCGCTTCATATTCCGGCGATCCCGCCGGATTCAGAAGTATGATATGCCCTCCGGCAAGATTCAGTTCCCGGTACAGATTTCCGTAGAAAGCCCCGCCCTCCGATGACACGAAGTTGGTCTCTCCTACCCCCAGATCCGTGAGACTCCCTCCCACGATCTGCTTCACCTTTCCGTTATGAATATCGATACACGGCCGAAGACGCATGACATTCTCCCTACTTTCCGCACTCCGCAGGTTTCAAAAATGTAAACACCTGCAGTAAACATCTTCCGTATTATAACATACAGCCGCAGAGGGAACAAGGTTTCAGATTTCTTTAAAAATCTCTTCATCATTTTTTAATTTTCACCCTCTTTGAAATATGTTATACTCTTGAATTGCAGAACTCTTCATACAAAGGAGAAGTACCATGACAAACTACGAATTATACAAGAAGGTCCAGCTTTCTCTTCAGATGGCGGACCAGGTCAGTGCCAGCGGAGTTATGCCCCCGGGAACCATGACACTGCGGGAGATGCTGAAGTTCGACTATCTCCTGTTCCTCGGTTTCCTGTATGAGCCTGACGGTTCCGACACCAACTACGAGCGGACCTTCATCATGGAATATCTGACGATGTATATCGACATCCGGAAATTCCTGACCTTACGATATGACCGCAGTCTGAAGCCGGAATTCATCAACACCGTGCCCCGTTCCCTGACATATTTTGCAAAATACGATCTGTCAGGAGGTGCACGCCGGGATCAGCTGGGCCGGTCCTTCTCCCGTGTCATCGTTGACACTTTCAACGATCTGGGCACGGAATTCACCATCGGAAATGGCGGCGGAAGCACCGTCACGGAGGTCGGGAATCTGTCCAACTATGTGATCATGCTGAATAATTTCCTGAAAGAATTCGGTCTGTACAATGTCGGAAACCCCGGGGAGCTGATCTCCGCCGATTCCATCCATGCCGCGAAGCTGAAAGGATCCTTCCGGAATCCCAAGAGCGTCACCGCTTCTCATAACAACGCCGCATCCAACGGAAAAGACGGCCAAAACCAGCCCGTAGCTCCGAAGGTAAAGGAAGATGAGAAGCCGAAGACACTGGAAGAGCTGATGGAGGAGCTGGATTCCTTAGTCGGACTGGACGCCGTAAAGCAGGATCTCACCAACCTCATCAATCTCATCAAGGTTCGAAAAATGCGCGAGGAGCGCGGCATGAAACAGCCGGACATCACGCTGCATTTAGTATTTTCGGGAAATCCGGGTACCGGCAAAACCACCGTTGCCCGTCTTCTGGCAAAGATCTACAAGGCACTCGGGGTCGTTACCGGGGGACAGCTGGTGGAGGTAGACCGCTCCGATCTGGTAGTGGGCTACATCGGACAGACCGCGGCCAAAACCGCAGAGGTGATAGACAGTGCCATCGGCGGGATCCTCTTCATCGATGAGGCCTATACCCTGACCGCCGGCAAGGACGAAAAAGACTTTGGAAAAGAAGCGCTCGACACCCTCCTGAAACGGATGGAGGATAACCGGGACAACCTGATCGTCATCGTAGCCGGTTACACCGAGCTGATGGAGGAATTCGTGAATTCCAACCCCGGGCTCAAATCCCGATTCAACAAGAATATCTTCTTCAAGGATTACACCGGAGAAGAGCTCTATAAGATCTTCGAATCCATGTGTAAAAAACAGGAATACGTACCGGATGAAGAAGCCGCCGCATACATTCAGCATTACCTCTCTGTCCGAGCCAAAGCACACGAAGAGAATTTTGCAAATGCGCGTGAAGTCCGTAACTTCATCGAGCGCTGCATCGAACGGCAGGCGACCCGTATCGTGAAGGAAAAGGAAGTCAGTGATGATCAGCTGAAGACACTGACCATGGCAGACTGTTTAGAGGAAGGATATCCGCCGGAAGAACCGCCCGCGGACTCCCCCGAAAATACCCAATAAAGAAAAAAGTCGGTGAGAAGCTCCGGGCTTTTCACCGACTTTTATTTTTATTCTATTCACGCCTTCAATACACCATTCTCGTCAAACTCATAGGTCACTCCACCGATCACGGCGGTTCCCGTCAGCATGGCGCCGTCGCTTCCCATGTAATAGGTGCAGCCCTTCAGTGTCTTCCATCCGGTATGCATTACGCCGCTGGGATTCAGGAAATACCATTTTCCTCCAAGACGTTTCCAGCCGGTCTGCATGGCTCCGTTCGATCCCAGGAAATACCACTTCCCCTTCACCAGCTTCCAGCCGGTCCGCATGGCTCCGCCGGGCGAGAAGAAATACCATTTTCCTCCGATGATCTTCCAGCCGGTCTGCATCACGCCTTCCGGATTCATGTAATACCATTTCTTCTTATCCTTCTTCCAGCCGGTAACGGGTTCCCGGTTCTCGTAATAATACCAGTTTCCGTTTGCTTTTACCCAGCCTTCCGACGAAGGATCGACCACCTCATCCCGAGTATTGATCCGATATACATAGTAACCGGTAGAACCGTCATCGCCGTCATACGTGGACGGGGTCGTCATGGGCGTCCGATATTCCACGCCCCAGGCCGGAGCAAGTGCATGACCGATGGTGGGATATCCGATATATCCGCTCTTCCACCGGGTCCGTCCGGTTCCCGCATAATTCTCTACGGTTCCGTCAAAAATCTCCTTCATCACGATGGCTGCATGCAGCCAATGAGGACCGGAAGCAGAGGGATTGGTCATGTTCCTGGTATAGATCACGATATCCCCGGCCTTGATCTTCCCGGCGCTGACGTCCCGGATCATCTGGTCGCTTACGGTCTGATAATCCGATGAACCACCCTCATAGCTGGCAGTCAGAGTGAACTTATCACTCTTCGCCATGGCATTGTTCAGTTCCAGAACCGTGCCGCCTACGATAAAGTCCCCCACCAGCCCGGACTTATGGATCACCGTCTCCACCCAGCCGTTGCAGGCACCTGCCTCATCGTAGCCGGCCAGGAAAAATGCACTTCGCAGCGTGTCATAATATGGTTCCGTCTGCAGGATTCCCATGGATACCGAGGGAACCGCCGCCTCCAGAGAGACAGCCTTCGGCACATACACCGCCGTAAGAAGAAAGGCCGCCATCAGAAATGCCGCACAGCGTGCCCGAAGGGTCCGTCCGGATCCTTTTCTTTTTATGTGTTTCAGATTCATTTTATGTCCTTTAGAAATCAATATCATCTCCGTTATAGCTATCCGAATAGGAATCTCCATAGGTATCATCATAGCCCTGCGGATTCGCGTCATACAGCTCCACGTCACCATCCGAATACGGATCCGGTCTTTGCTTCGTTCTTCCGGGCCTTGCACTGCTTCTGCTTCGTCCGGAGCTCTCCCGGCTTCTGCTTCTCTTGCTCTTTCCGGAGCTCTTCTTCGTGAGAAGTGCAATCACCATGGCAAAGAAAGTGATGGCGGTCACAAGGTTCACGATCCAGTTGCCGATCGCGGTTCCGCTGGTAGTTTTCTTCGAGAAAAGATGGATCAGTACCACGATCAGATTCACGATCGCCACTGCGGAAAGTAAAGTGGTGATCTGTCCCCGGCGTTCACTTAAGCCGATGTATGCATCCAGACGGTCAGCAAGGATCACAAACACCGCAGCACCTACCAGAAGAGAGATCATCCCGGCCTGATAGGTGGTAAAAGGAAATGTCTTCGACACGCCGTCCAACAGTGCGAAAGCCAGCATCATCATCGCCATTACAAAGAAGGCATGCATGAAAGCCTTGCCCCGCATACGGAGCCTTTTCTTGCTGTAAGAGCTCTCCTTGTTGGTCTCATAGGACAGCATCCAAAGAAATGCACCTGCAACCACCACCACGATCAGGATCATGAGAAGGAGCATACCCACTCCGCCGGAGCCTTTGATCAGAAGCGTATAGGTGAGCTTTCCGGTTCCGTCCGCAAGCTGCGCCCCGTCCTGGGCCTTCCGGTTCATCACCAGATAGACTCCGCCGTCGGTTTCAAATTCATTTGACTTTACTGCCTCGGTTGATACATTTATCACGCCGCAGGATTCACGAAGAGAAGAATCCTTGTAGATCTGAATCTCCGTTGCAAGCCCTGTAATTCCCTCGGCCGAAGCCTCGATGGAGCATTTTCCTCCCTGAACCGCAAGAAATGTGGTCTGATTCTGTCCCTCGGTAATGGCACCGCCCTTCACGGTCACATCCGCGGTAAAGCGAACCGTCTGC
Source organism: uncultured Lachnospiraceae bacterium (assembly GCA_946633495.1). Classification (GTDB taxonomy): domain Bacteria; phylum Bacillota; class Clostridia; order Lachnospirales; family Lachnospiraceae; genus Eubacterium_Q. Next base: position 4,800 of record CAMPAX010000039.1, read on the forward strand.
TTGCCTGCAGATCCCAGGGTAACTATTGCAATAAAGATCACTGCAAGAATGATCACGAATGCCGAAACCCGAAACTGTGATTGTCTGTTCATCGTAACTCCCTTCCGATCCCATACTTCGCACATAAAGTGCTCTCTGCTTAGACTTTTCTGCCTGAATTCATGATATGCTCCTAAAGAAGCAGAATGACAAAGAAGATCAATAATGCAGAGATGAGCGTGATCACAATGCTCATGGCTCCGCCGAATTTCTCACCGCTGAATCCGGAGGAATTCAGGTTCTCCTGATTCATTTCCTGCATCCCGCTGTCGATCTCTTCTGCTTCACCGGGTTCTGCCGGCGTCGGATTCGGACTTACGGGACTCTCAGTCACCTGGGGCTTAGCCGCCTCCGTGGTATTCTTTGCCGCCTCTTCGGATTTCTTCTTATCCTCTTCCGCCTTCTTCAGATCCGCCTGATATTTTTCCGGTTCCAGACGGTACACATAGTAGCCGGTGGATCCGTCATCCGCACCCGCGTCATAGGAATGCACGGAGGTCATAGGCGTATAATACTCCACGCCGAAGATCGGCGCCAAAGCATGTGCCATGGAGGGATAACCGATATAAGTATCTCTCCAGCGCGTCAGTCCGTACTCCTTGTAATTCTCCACCTTGCCATGGTAATTCTCCTCCATGGCGATAGCCGCATGCAGCCAGTGAGGACTCGGAGTATTGTAGTAATCGTTCATATTCTTCGTGAAAATGAGGATGTCTCCGGCCTTGATCTTTCCTTCATTTACATCACGGATCATGTCGTCACTGGTTTCCTGATAATCATTCTGATCGCCTGTACGGCTGGCCACCAGTGTAGCGTAGGGGCTGTTCTTCAAAGCATCATTCAGCTCCTCTACCGTAGTTCCGTCCACCACCAGTTCACCGATCAGCCCGGACTTGTTGATGACCCGCTGCACCCAGCCGTTGCAGGCACCTACCTCATCGTAATCTCCCATATAAAAGGCTTCGCGAAGGGTATCGTAATAGTCTTCTTTCTCAATTCCGCTGTATGACACATCCGGGGGATTCGCTTCCGCTGTTCTGCTTCCCCCAAAAACTCCGCCCACAAGGAAAGTCGCGAAGCCGATGGTGAGAAGCAGGCCCTTTTTCCAACTTTTCTTTGACATAAATGATCCTTTCTGATCGAATACCCGCAAAAATACTGTAACCTCTCACGGTTTCCCTGAGAGGTTGCAGCCTGCACTTCTATGATCCAGGTACTGCGTAACAGCACCTAAGCATTTACAAGCCCGTTGATCAGTCCCTGCAGCTTCTGCTCAAATTCTTTGGATTTCGCAGCCGCATCTTCCAGAGACTCACCCTTCAGGCCGAAGTAGAACTTGATCTTCGGTTCTGTACCGGAAGGACGTACGCACAGCCATGCGTCATTTTCCAGCTCAAAATAAAGCACATTGGATTTCGGCAGGAACGTCGGTGTCTCGGCACCGGTATGCAGGTTCCTTACCACATCCGTATCGTAATCCCGGACCGCGATCACATCGTATCCGGAAATATTTGTCGGAATATTCTTGCGCAGCATCTTCATGATCGACTTGATCTTCTCGACACCGTCCACACCCTTCATGGTGATGGTGCTGATGTCATCGACCCAGTAGCCGTAACGCTCATACATATCGATCATGGCATCCCAGAGGGTCTTGCCCTGGGACTTGTAAAACGTTGCCGCCTCGCAAAGAGCCATAGTCGCTACGATGGCATCCTTATCCCTTGCATGCGTTCCGATGAGGCAGCCATAGCTCTCCTCAAATCCGAACAGAAAGGTCCCGTGTCCGCTATGCTCATAGGAAAGCATCTTCTGACCGATGAACTTAAATCCCGTCAGACATTCTTCCATCTTCACGCCATAGTGGTCTGCAATGCATGCAGCCATATTCGTGGTAACGATGGATTTGATGAGACGTCCGTCCTCAGGAAGTCCCCGGGTAGCCTGAATCTCTGAGAGCTCATACTCCGCAAGCAGGGAGCCGGACATATTTCCTGTCAGACACTTATATTCGCCTGATTTTTCATCCTTCACATATACACCCAGGCGGTCCGCATCCGGGTCGGTGGCAAGCACCAGATCCGCATTTTTCTCTTCCGCCAGCTTAAGGGCCAGGGCAAATGCTTCCTTTGCCTCCGGATTCGGATAGGATACCGTGGGGAATTCACCATCCGGAAGCTCCTGCTCCGGAACCACGAACACATTTGTAAAACCGAGCTCCGCCAGGATACGGCGTGCCGGAACATTGCCCGTACCGTGAAGGGGAGAATAAACCACCGTGATATCCTTCGCATACTTCTCGATGGTATCCTGATGGATCACCAGCTTCTTCAGCTCGGCGATGTAAGCGTCATCCACTTCCTTACCGATCACCTGATACAGACCCTTAGCCTTTGCTTCCTCGATGGAGATCATCCTGGAATCCTCGATGGAGAGCTTCTTCACCTCCAGCATGATCCCGATATCGTTCGGAGGCGTGATCTGCGCGCCGTCCTCCCAATATACCTTATATCCGTTATATTCCCGCGGATTGTGGCTGGCAGTAATGTTAATTCCCGCGATGCAGCCAAGATACCGTACCGCAAAAGAAAGCTCCGGGGTCGGACGAAGGGATTCAAACCGGAATGCCTTGATCCCGTTCGCTGCCAGCACCGAGGCAGCAACATCCGCAAACTCCGGGGAGAATCTGCGGCAGTCAAATGCGATTGCAACGCCCCTCTTCTCTCCGTGTCTGGAAAGAATATAATTCGCAAGTCCCTGAGTTGCACGGGCAACCACGTAAATATTCATACGGTTGGTGCCGGCACCAATGATCCCGCGCAGTCCTGCGGTTCCGAACTCCAGATCGTCAAAGAACCTTTCACGAATCTCTGCATCATCTCCCTCAATGGACTTCAGTTCCGCTCTTGTAGCCTCGTCAAAAAAGGAGCTGTTCACCCACTGCTCGTAGACCTTCATATAGTCAGCCATACCATGCCTCCTGATCGTTCTAAACATAATCGTGGACATTGTACCATCTTTCAGAAGAAAATGGAAGTCGATTTCCTTTGATTTGTATCCAAATACTGTTCAAATATCACTTTGATTATCCGACATAATCAACAATCACCCAAAAGTCGGATCAATCCGTGCTCTGTTTCAGATAATCCTCCGCTTCCCTGATGAGTTGTTCCGCGGTATTCCGCGCCGGATCCGTCAGTACAAACTCCAGCAGGTGCTGCAGGACCTTCCCCATCATAGGACCGGCCGGAACATCCATGGCTTTCAGCTCCCTCCCGCCGATGGCGAGATCCCGGACATTGAGTGCCGACTGCTCTTCCACGGTCTTCTCATACATTCGGACGATCTCATCCAGCCCCGCCTGCTTCTCATCCTCAAGGTAATCGCTCTGCCCTTTCATGTCCGCTTTCCGAAGCTCCAGATATTCCGGAAAATGCTCTATCCCCATCTTCGACATTCCCCGCCGGAACGCAGCCGGGGTAACGTCTCCCTGAATGCCGAAATCATGCCAGAGCACGAGCCTGCACACATCTTCGGTGGTCCGGTTATCCATTTTCAGCCTTTTCATGATCTCCCTGGCCAGGGGTTCTCCCACCGCAGGATGCTTCTTAAAATGGTCCACTCCTGCTTCGTCCGTAGACCTGCAGGCCGGCTTTCCCACATCATGAAGAAGGGCCGCGTAACGCATGGTTTTGGACGGTGACACATGCTGCATCACCGCTATGGTATGATGTCCCACGTCTGTATAATGATATGGTGTATTCTGCGGCGTCTGCATCATACGATCAAATTCCGGCAGAAACTCCGCCGTGATCCCAAGACGGTAAAGCAGCTCCATTTCCTCCGGATGAGGGGAGCAGATCAGCTTCGTAAACTCCGTTTCGATCCGTTCCGCGCTTACATGGGTCAGGTCCTTTACATGGTTTCGGATCGCCGCTTCGGTTTCCGGCTCGATGGAGAAGCCCAACTGTGCCGCAAAACGCACTGCCCGGAAGATCCGGAGCGCATCTTCATTAAACCTCTCATTCGGATCTCCCACGGCCCGGATCATCTTTGCTTCCATATCCTCCTGACCGCCGTAGAGGTCCACAAGTCCGCTTTCGGGATGGTAAGCCATGGCATTGATGGTAAAATCCCGCCGCATGAGATCATCTTTCAGATTTCCGGAAAATGTCACATTCTCCGGTCTCCGGTGATCACTGTAAGTTCCGTCCACACGGAAGGTCGTCACCTCATACCCCACGCCATGGTTCATGACCGTGATCGTCCCGTGTTTCAGGCCGGTGTCAATGGTCCGGCGGAACAAGGCTTTCACCTGCAGCGGTTCGGCACCGGTAGTGATATCCCAGTCACTGGGCTCTCTGCCCAAAAGACTGTCGCGGACGCACCCTCCCACAACATATGCCTCATAACCTGCCCGATTCAGTTTTCTCAGGATCCACAGGACATCCTCCGGTATCATGATCTTCATACATATCCCACTCTTTCTGGATTTCGATATAACAAATCAGGGACAGCGGTGCTGTCCCTGGTGTCTTTTTAATACGCACGTCCGAAGTAGACCATCTTCTTCGCGGGCTTTCCGCAGTAGACGCAGTTCTCGGAAATGCATTCCTGCGCGAAAGGCATGCAGCGCGCGGTTGCACCGGTCTCCTCCTTGATGGCATCCTCGCAGGCCTGATCGCCGCACCACATAGCCTTGATGAAGCCGGGCTTCGTCTCGATGATCTCCTTAAACTGCTCCCAGGACTCTGCCGTATAAGTATGTGCATCGCGATGTGCCCGTGCACGTTCCAGCATCTCCTTCTGGATGGTATCCAGAAGTGCAGGGATCAGAGTCTCCAGCTCGTCCAGCTTTACGGTCTGCTTGTCACCCGTATCTCTCCGGACGACGACTGCTTCACCGTTCTCCAGGTCGCGGGGGCCCACCTCGATACGGATCGGGATACCACGCATTTCCTGCTCTGCGAACTTGAATCCGGGAGACTTGTCGGTCTTATCGGTCTTAACACGCGCCACCTTCACCAGCTTCTCCTGCAGTGCGTCAACCGCTTCCAGAACACCTTCTTTCTTCTGCTGGATGGGAATGATCATCACCTGGGTCGGAGCGATCCGCGGCGGGAGCACCAGACCGTCATTATCGCCATGCACCATGATCACCGCACCGATGAGACGGGTGGTCACACCCCAGCTGGTCTGATGAACGTATTTCAGGGTATTGTCTTTATCTGTATACTGCACGCCGAAAGCCTTTGCGAAACCGTCGCCGAAATTGTGGCTGGTTCCGGACTGAAGGGCTCTGCCGTCGTGCATGAGCGCTTCAATGGTGTAGGTTGCGACTGCACCTGCGAATTTCTCCTTCTCGGTCTTCTGACCGCGAACCACCGGGATCGCAAGCACTTCCTCGCAGAAATCCGCGTAAACGTTCAGCATCTGCTCGGTTCTTGCCTCCGCTTCTTCGGCAGTGGCGTGAGCTGTGTGGCCCTCCTGCCACAGGAATTCTCTGGAACGGAGGAAAGGTCTTGTCTCCTTCTCCCACCGAACTACGGAGCACCACTGATTGTAAACCTTCGGCAGGTCACGGTAGGAAGTGATATCCTTCTGATAGAAATCGCAGAACAATGTCTCAGAGGTCGGGCGTACACACATCCGTTCCTGCAGCTTACTGGTTCCGCCATAGGTTACCCACGCGACCTCCGGCGCGAAGCCCTCCACATGGTCCTTCTCCTTCTCCAGGAGACTCTCCGGGATCATCAGGGGAAGATATACATTTTCCACACCGGTCTCTTTGAAGCGCTGATCCAACTGACTCTGGATCAGTTCCCAGATGGCATAGCCTGCCGGCTTAAGTACCATGAAGCCCTTAACGCTGGTATAGCCGGTAAGGTCCGCCTTCAGGACCACATCCGTATACCACTGTGCAAAATCTTCATCCATCGATGTGATGGCTTCAACCTTTTTCTTTTCGTTTGCCATTATCCCTATCCTCTTTCATATAACTTTTATAGAATTCATCAAAGCGGTTCACCGCCTGATCAATATATGCCTCCTTGTATCGAACCGAGACCGAAAGACAGGTCAATGTCTCACTCTTATCTGTCTGATCGTTTCAGCTCCCTGTGTCATTTTTGTCTTTACCAGTCGGGGTCTTCCGCATCCAGAAGGTCAAAGGCTCTTCCCTCCGGTTCTCTGTGCAGGAAAACCTCCTCACCGGTATATGGATGGATAAATGTCATCCTTGTGCTGTACAGTCCGATCTCCGGTGCAGCCGTCTTCCGCCTTGCGCCGTTCCGTCCGGATTTTCCGGCATTTGCGGATCCTGCGTTCCCGGCAGCCTTCCTTCGGTCAGCCGTTCCGGTACCATACTTCACATCTCCCCAGATGGGATATCCATGCGCCGCCATCTGACAGCGGATCTGATGATGCCGTCCGGTTTCCAGACGGATCAAAAGATATGTAAACAGTCCCTCATCCGTCTCGATCACGTCCAGCACCTCATAGGACAGCACCGCCTTCTTTGCACCCTTCGTCCCTTCCGGAACAACCTTTGCGATATTATCCTTTTTATCCGCCAGCAGCCAATCCGTGAAGGTTCCTTCATCCTCAGGGATCTCACCGCATACAACTGCCTGATAGCATTTTTCGATCTTCCGATCCTGCACCAGGTCAGAGAGCTTCGCTGCCGCTTCCTCTGTCTTTGCCAGAAGCAGGATGCCGGCCACCGGCCGGTCCAGGCGGTTGATCACCGCGATATACGGCTCTTCATCCGTGTCCCCACGGTCGAACAGATAGTTCTTTACGATACTCACCATATCCTCCCGATTGGAATGGTCGGACTGGGAGGGGGTGCCGTAGGGCTTTACCACCGCGATCATATAGTTGTCTTCATAGACAATATCGGGTTTCATGTTTTTCTCCAAATACAATCCGAAAATCCTGTCACCGGACAGGGGCATGGGATTCTTCGCGCCCTCCGCCCGGACGTCATTTACTCCATCTCGTCAAGGAGCTTCTTTGCACTCACAAGACGCACACACAGTGTGAAGAGCTCCGCTGCCGTCTTCAGATCCTCCAGCGGCGGAAGTGTCGGTGCCACACGGATGTTGGAATCCTGCGGATCCTTGCCATAGGGCCAGGTTGCGCCTGCACCGGTCATGGTAACGCCTGCTTTCTTCGCCTTGGAAACAATCTCCTTTGCACAGCCCGGAAGAGCATCAAAGCTGATGAAGTACCCTCCCTTCGGTTTGGTCCATTCACCGATGCCGAGACCGCCCAGCTCACGGTCAAAAATCTCCAGAACTGCTTCAAACTTCGGCCGGATGATGTCCGCGTGCTTCCGCATATGCTCGATCATGCTGTGAATATCCCCGAAGAACCGCACATGACGCAGCTGATTAACCTTATCGTGACCGATGGTCTGATTCCTCATCTGTGTCAGGATATCCTCCAGATTGTTGGGGGATGTTGCCAGCGCCGCAATGCCGCTGCCCGGGAAGGTGATCTTCGATGTGGACGCAAACTTATAGACAAGGTCCGGATTGCCGGCCCGCTTGCACTCTGCCAAAATCTCGATCAGGTAATCCTGATCGTCATCATAAAGATGGTGGATACCGTACGCATTATCCCAGAAGATACGGAAATCCTTTGCTGCCGGCTTCAGCCGTGCAAAACGGCGCACTGTCTCGTCGGAGTAGGAATAACCCTGCGGATTGGAGTACTTCGGTACGCACCAGATTCCTTTGATGGTCTCATCCTCCGATACCAGCTTCTCTACCATATCCATATCCGGTCCGATGGGAGTCATGGGAACCGGGATCATTTCAATTCCGAAATACTCGGTGATGGCAAAATGCCGGTCATACCCGGGTACCGGGCACAGGAACTTCACCTTATCCAGCTTGCACCACGGGGTATTGCCCATGATACCGTGTGTCATGGCTCTGGAAACCGTATCATACATCACGTTCAGCGAGGAGTTGCCGTAAATGATGATATTCTCGGGGCTGTTCTCCATCATATCCCCGATCAGCACCTTTGCCTCGTGGATTCCGGTAAGCACACCGTAGTTCCGGCAGTCGGTGCCGTCTTCACAGGAAAGATCTACCTGAGAATTCAGCGCGTCCATCATACCCATGGAGAGATCCAGCTGTTCCCTGCATGGCTTGCCGCGGCTCATATCCAGAGCCAGATCCTTCTCCTGGAACTTGTGATACTTCGCACGAAGATCCGCCAGCTCCATCTCCAATTCATCTCTGGTCATTTCAGCATATGGTTTCAAACCTTTTTCCTCCTCTTGTTCTATAGGATTCCATTCGTACCGACAGCAGGCTCCCGATTCTGCCCGGAAACCGAATGCGCCCGTAATTAGTCAATTATTGTAGCACATCTTGTCTGCTTTTCACAGAGGGAAATTACAGAAACTCACATTTCTTCTCATATATTACCGCACGATCCGCCCGTAAAGATCCTGCGGAACGTAGGCCTCCACATAAACGCCGTCATCCCGGTACTCCTCCACCTGCAGTTCTCCCTTCTTTCGGATCTCTGCAATGACGGACATACGGTCAAAGGGGATCGTCATGGCGATCCTCTTCTTCCCTCCGCGGAGAAGCTCACTTACCGCCTCCCGAAAGGTGTCCAGACCCTCCTTCTTTTTCGCGGAGATCCGCACGATCTTCTCTGCACGATCATCTAAAAAATGCGTTTCTCCCTCCACCAGATCCATTTTGTTGAACACGGTCAGAACCGGTTTCTCCCGGATCTCCAGAAGATCCAGCGTCTCATATACGGTCTTTTGGTAGGTCTCCCACTCCGGATCCGAGGCATCCACCACATGGATCAGATAATCCGCATAGGCCGCCTCCTCCAGGGTGCTCCTGAATGCACGGATCAGCTCGGTGGGGAGCTTGCGGATAAAGCCGACGGTATCCGTCAGCAGGATCTGCTGCTTTCCGGGCAGCTCCAGAGCACGGGTGGTGGTATCCAGAGTTGCAAAAAGCTTATCCTCCGCCAGGATCCCCGCATCCGTAAGAGCATTGAGAAGGGTGGATTTTCCGGCATTTGTATAACCCACGATGGCCGCCACCGGAACGCCCTTTTTCTGGCGTTCCTTCCGATTCAGTTCCCGGTGGGTCACCACGTCTTCCAGCTCCCGCCGAAGCTGTCCGATGCGATTCCGCACCGCACGGCGGTCCTGCTCCAGCTTCTTCTCGCCGGGGCCACGGGTACCGATTCCGCCTCCCAGCCGGGAGAGAGCCGTCCCCTGACCGGAAAGCCGGGAGAGATTGTACCTGAGCTGTGCCAGTTCCACCTGGAGCTTTCCTTCACTGGTTCTTGCATGCGCAGCGAAAATGTCCAGGATCACGCCGGTCCGGTCCAGTACCTTTACATCCAGTGCCCGTTCCAGATTCTTCTGCTGTGCAGGAGACAGTTCGTCATCCGTGATCACCGTATCCGCCTCCGTCTCATAGATCCGTTCCCGGAGTTCTTCGATCTTGCCGCTGCCGAGATAGGTGCCGGGGTCAATACGATCCCTGGGCTGCACCAGTGTTCCCACCACCTCTCCGCCTGCCGTCTTAGCCAGC
>CAMPAX010000040.1 GCA_946633495.1 uncultured Lachnospiraceae bacterium
CGTAGGCGGCGCCGTAGGCAGGAATCCCATCTCCCTGATCATTCCCTGCCACCGGGTCGTCGGCAGCGACGGCAGCCTTACCGGCTACGGAGGAGGACTTGAGCGGAAGGCCGCGCTGCTCAGGCTGGAACAGCATGAACATGAATCATAAGCGGCTCTCCTGCCCTCTGACCGGACGGATCCGCAGCTTTCAATCCGTCCGCGCAAATATGATCAGCGGGACCCGGGACATACCGGATCCTCACTGCGGTATATATCTTTAGTGCAGAACCGCTTCTGCCCTGCCGGACTTACGCCCTGAAGCCTCAGATCTCCGGAAAAAACGATCAGGCGAGTCCATACTCTGTACCTCTTTACTATACCACAGACCTGCATTCCCACATAGTCTTCTGCCAGTCAGAATCTGTTAAGGCGTTGCCAGTCAGAATCTGTTAAGGCGTCGCGAATGGCTGCCTGAACAAAGGAAGTCAGTGATCTTTCTTAGCAAAAATAAAAAAAGCCCCGGAAAGCCATTCTGCAAGCTTTCCGGGACATCCTGAAGCAGGGGATGAGAGAATCGAACTCCCACCAAAGGTTTTGGAGACCCCTATCATACCATTTGACCAATCCCCTATGCCGTAGCTCTCACAGCCACAAGTGGTAGTGTACATGAAAAGCCTTAGTTTGTCAACAATAAATTTGCGGGGCATTTCCGTTTCCGAAACCTGCCCCGCAAACCTTATTTTATCGGCATAAAGCCGTCCTGGAACTTTCCTGAAAGTTTCTTAGAACTTTCCTGCCTTGGCAGCCTCTTCGATAGATACTGCGGTAGAAACCGTCATACCTACCATCGGGTTGTTACCAGCACCGATCAGACCCATCATCTCAACATGTGCCGGAACGGAGGAAGAACCTGCGAACTGCGCATCGCTGTGCATACGGCCCATGGTATCGGTCATACCGTAGGAAGCCGGACCTGCAGCCATGTTATCCGGGTGAAGGGTACGGCCTGTACCACCGCCGGAAGCAACGGAGAAGTACTTCTTACCAGCTTCTACGCGCTCTTTCTTGTAGGTACCTGCAACCGGATGCTGGAAACGGGTCGGGTTGGTGGAGTTACCGGTGATGGAGACATCAACATTCTCCTTCCACATGATGGCAACGCCTTCCTGAACATCGTTTGCGCCATAGCAGTTAACCTTTGCACGCGGTGACTCCGGATCCTTGGAGTAGCACTTGCGGAATACTTCCTCTACCTCGCCGGTAAAGTAGTTATATTTTGTCTCAACATAAGTGAATCCGTTAATTCTGGAAATGATCTGTGCAGCGTCTTTTCCAAGACCATTCAGGATAACACGAAGCGGTTTCTGACGAACCTTATTTGCCTTCTCTGCGATACCGATGGCACCTTCAGCTGCTGCGAAGGACTCATGGCCTGCCAGGAATGCGAAGCACTCGGTATCCTCTTCCAGAAGCATCTTTCCTAAGTTACCATGGCCAAGACCAACCTTACGGCGGTCAGCAACGGAACCGGGGATGCAGAATGCCTGAAGGCCGATACCGATGGCTGCTGCTGCGTCAGCTGCCTTCTTGCAGCCCTTCTTGATCGCGATGGCTGCACCAACGGTGTATGCCCACTTTGCATTCTCGAAGCAGATCGGCTGAATGCCTTCGATCAGATGATATACATCGATACCTGCTGCATCACAGATCTCTTTACACTCCTCAATGGAGGAAATCCCATACTCCTTAAGACATGCAAGGATCTGGGGCTCTCTTCTCTCATAAGATTCAAATAATGCCATTTTTATATCCTCGCTTTCTTATTCTTTTCTGGGATCGATCAGACGAACTGCGTCAGCAACACGGCCGTACTGTCCGGAAGCCTTGTCTACAGCTGTCTTCGGGTCATCGCCTGCCTTGATGAAGTCCATCATCTTTCCGAAGTTGATGTACTTGTAACCGATGATCTCATCGTTCTCATCCAGAGCAACATGTGTGATGTAGCCGTCGGTCAGCTCCAGGTAACGCGGTCCCTTATCCAGTGTACCGTATGTGGTACCAACCATGGAACGAGCGCCCTTACCAAGGTCCTCAAGACCGGCGCCGATCTGCAGACCATCCTCAGAGAATGCACTCTGGGTTCTGCCGTATACAATCTGCAGGAACAGCTCACGCATAGCGGTGTTGATGGCATCACATACAAGGTCTGTATTCAGAGCCTCAAGAACGGTAAGCCCCGGAAGGATCTCAGCTGCCATAGCTGCGGAATGTGTCATACCGGAGCATCCGATGGTCTCCACCAGAGCTTCCTGGATGATTCCATCCTTCACGTTCAGAGACAGCTTGCAGCAGCCCTGCTGCGGAGCGCACCAGCCAATACCATGGGTATAACCGGAGATGTCTTCAACTTTCTTTGCCTGTACCCATTTTGCCTCTTCCGGAATGGGTGCGGCACCATGATGTACCCCCTGTGTAACAGGGCACATGTTCTTCACTTCTGTTGAGTAAATCATATGGTCCTCCTTTTAACGTTTAGTTTGGGCATTCGCCCACTAACTTATAGTTTATTAGTTTCCGGCACATTTCGCAAGAAAAAAATGCGCGGAATTCGATTTTTTTCAGAGATCCCGCGCATTCTCCCCGTCTCGGATCAGGCTCCGGTAGTTATCTGCAAGATTCTCCGGATAGTAGATCCTGCCCGTCTCCAGCACCGTATACCTTCCGGTTTCCGGTTCATAGAGGATCCGGTCCACACCGCAGTTTTTCTGAAGGCCGCCTGCCCAGAAGTGATCGAGATTCCGGTCTCCCCGGATGTGCATGAGAAGTCCTTTGTTGCAGGCCCCATGTCCGGAGATCAGGATCCGTTCAGGAGTCTCCTCCCCCTCACTCAGACAGGGAAGTTCCACTGTCTCCCGGAGAAAATCCGCCGTCCGGGCGCAAAGCTCTGTCAGTGTCTCTGCATCAACTTCCGCTGCCCGTCTGTCATATTCCGCAGGATCCTCCTTAAAATACCGGAAGGGAACGGAGGCGTCCTCTGTCATCTCCGTGACTCTCCTGCCCTCCTGCTTCCCGAAGCCCAGCTCCTCCAGTCTTCTGTCCGCTATGACGGGGACGGGATACCGGGTGCTGCACATGGACGGGTCGGCTGCAAATACTTCGGCCACCCCCTCCGCATCTTCAAGTCCTGCTGCCAGAAGCGCCGTGCTGAAGGCTCTTCTCAAGGGGCTGGAATAAACCCGGTCAAAGGTGATCCCCAGTTCCCGGAACCGGAGTCCGGTATAGCGTGCCATTTCGATCCCTATGGGGTCCAGACATGTATCTGTCTTCCCCTGCAGTCGAAGCTGCTTATTCCATTCAGTTGTTCCATGCCGTATAAGATATATCTCTATCTTTCTCATAAATCTAGATGACCCCGGCGATTCCGCAGATCAGCACGATGATACCGAGAACGATCCGGTACCAGCCGAACACCTTGAAATCATGCTTTCGGATATAATTCATAAGGAACTTGATCACAAACATGGATACGACAAATGCAACCACCATTCCCACAAGAAGGATCGCGATCTCCATCCCGGTGAAATGGAATCCGAACTTCAGGAGCTTCAGGAAGCTGGCACCCAGCATAACGGGAATCGCCAGATAGAAGGTGTATTCCGCCGCAACTGTACGTGCGACTCCGATGATCAGGGCACCGACGATGGTAGCACCGGAACGCGAGGTTCCCGGGAAGATCGCCGCCAGCACCTGAAAGAGCCCGATCAGAAGCGCGGTAGTATAGGTAATGTCCGCAACCGATTTGATCTTTGATTCCTTCCCTGCCTGCATGGTCTCAATGACGATAAATGCGATACCGAAAACGATCAGCGCAATGGCTACACAGGTCGGGTTATAGAACAGTTCTTCAAACTTCTCCTCCCAGAGAAGTCCGACGATGATGGCAGGAACACAGGATACCAGGATATGAAACCACAGAATGAAGATATCCTTTTTGATCCAGGCTCCGACGCCGGAACCGCTGAGGGGCGCCGCATTGTTCTTCTTCCCGAAGGGCCAGATCTTGTTCCAGAAGATCAGGATGACCGCCAGGATCGCCCCCAGCTGGATCACCACCTGGAACATACTGTAGAACTCCGGCGAAACATCCAGCTTCACAACCGAATCCAGAAGTATCATGTGACCGGTGCTGCTGATGGGAAGCCACTCCGTGATCCCCTCTACCAAACCGAACAGTATCGCTTTTATGATGTCAAACATCTGTCATTTATCTCCTAACTTGTAGAATCACCTTCACTGTTGTACCAGGCCAAGGTTCCTGACGCATTGTATAGCGTTTTTCATTCATTTTCAAGTGGCATTTTATTTCGTAAGCCCCGCCCCGGGTCCATCCTTTTTCTCTGTTCCGGTCCGCCATCACTGTTTCCCGGTAATGGAGATCATCACTATCTCCGATTTTGTCCCGGTTTTAAATCCCAGTGCCCAGTCGGATATGCCCGAGGTCACGATAAACTCGGTTCCCTCTCTGGTCTCCCTGCCGTAGGTTCTGTCATTGGCTCCGAGCAGTTCTCCCACCCGATTAATGGGGATCAGCTGGCCTCCGTGCGTATGTCCGGAAAGCACAAGATCCACGCCGGCTGCCGCCTCTGCTTCATAATCATTCGGCTGATGATCGATCACGAGCGTGTACTTCTTCGCATCCAGAGGCTTCACCAGTTCCTCCATACTGAGCCGGTCTTTCGTGGACTTATCTTTTCTGCCGACAATATAGAAGAGATCGCCTACCATCTCGGTATCATCCATCAGCACATGGATCCCGTACTTCTTCATCTCCGTCTCCATTTCCTCAAAGGAGAAATCACGAGACCTGAAATAACCCCTGTCATGATTTCCGTATGCGTAATATACCCCGTAAGTGGTCTTTATCTCACCCAGAGCCTGAACGCAACGGAGCATATCCTCTTTGGTGGTCCCGTCATCCACAAAATCGCCTGCAACCACCAAAACATCCGGTTTTTCTGCCTCGATCCGCTTCATCTGCTCCGCAAATCCCTCACCGTGAAAGGTGGTTCCCACATGCGAATCCGCGAACATGGCTACCGTTATGGGCGCGGGTCCCAGATCCTTATCCGTGATAAGGTCATACCTTGTGACCCAGATATGATGTGCAAGATACCAGCCGATGCAAAGATAGACTGCGCTGAAAAGCAGCACTCCGAGCCCCAGCCAGTAGGGACGGAGGTTCTCTTTTCCCCCATCCGTTTGTTTTTTTCCGTCCGGGGAAGATGTCCCTTCATCCTCTTCTTTGGGTTTCGGGACATCTTCCTTTACATCCCGGCGAACCCGGCGGACGATCAATCGGACGATTGCTGCACAAAGCTCCGCCAGAGCCCAGAAGATCGTTATATGCAGCAGGACGACGATGGTATTCACGGCATCAATAAAACAGAAGCCCGCAAATATAAGAAGCGGGAACAACGCAAGAAGCCGCCGGAGCCATTTACGATCCCCTGCGATCCGGCGAACAATAAGGAATCTTTGAAATCTGGCATGTAAAAAGATCAGGCCCAGAATCGAAACTATGATCACACTGACAAGGATCGCGATCCACATTCTGCATAACCTCCTTTGCAAAAATGATAAGCGGGTGAAAAGGTCCATGCGACACGCCCAGGCGATCGCGAGAGACTTTGACTTACCCTTAACTTACCTTTAAAACACTCATGGCACTCTCCCTATTACGGAAAAAGAGCGACGTTCCGACACGCCGCTCTTCTTTCCTGTTCCGGGCCTTTGCCTGCAAATTACTCTTCCTCACTTGCGACAAGCTCAGCAACGGTTGCATCATCGATGGGGCCTTCCTTCAACTTCTCCCAGGTCTTCTTAGCGATCGCACTAACCTTCGGCGGAAGCAATTCCTCATGATCCTGATAATAACCGTATCCACGATATTTATTGGAATAATGAGCAACTTCCTGTCCGTTTCTGAGGACCCATACCTTCATGTTGGGCTCACCCTCATGCACTAAGTTGCGCGGCCGAAGCTCGATCAGCCATGAATCATTCTCGAAGATTTTTTTGTTCTCCATACCCCAATACCCCTTCCGTAAGATAAAATAAAGAAAGAATTACAGTAACTTCAGTAAGACGCCAGAGATTTTCCTTCTCAATGCGTCGCGCCAATGAAATTATAACATTCTTTTCCGGTATGCTCAACACTTTCTTACGAAAAATCTTATTCTATCTTTCCCTTTCCGGTGTATTCCGAAAGGATCCGGCGCTCGAATTCCTCAGCCGGAAGCGGCCGGTCTTTTTCGTTGTGATCGATGTTACGGACATAAGTTCAGCCCCCGCACGGGATCTCATAGGAATCCGGCCACGCTCTCACGATCAGCAAAAGCCGGTATCTTTCAGCCATCCGGATGGCTTCCGCCGTGGGAACGGATTTGCTGATCAGTACGGGAATCCGGGCAGCCACTGCCTTCTGCACCATATCCATCGGCACACGGCCCGTGGTAAAAAGCATGCATTCTTCCGGTACGCAGCCTTCCTGCAGCATGGCTCCGACTGCTTTATCCAAAGCGTTATGCCGGCCGATATCCTCAAATCCGAGGATCCTTCCGTCACCAAAACGGATATAGCAGCTATGGGTTCCGGAGGTGTTCCTGTGCAGTTCCCCGTCCTTCAGAAAATGATCCGCCAGTTCAAAAACCATCTCCGGTTCGGGGTTCGCGACCTCTTCAAAGCGCGGCAGACCCCTTATCTCTCCATCCGTTCCTTCCGCCTGCCGTAACTGCAGATTTCCGGTACAGCATGTAGGTTCCGCGCCGGTATAGGGCTGAAATGCGATCTTTTCTTTCAGCCTCACCTCTGCGATATTCCCCTCTCCGCAGATAAAAAGATGTGCCACATCGTCTATGCTGCGGATGATCTGCTCTGTATAAAGGCGCCCCAGTACCAGCTCCGTCAGGGCTGTGGGCGTACATCTGAGGCGCGCAACGGGAGTCCCGTTTACGGATATCTCCATGTCCCGTTCGGACAACACTTCCTCTTCCTGAATATACTCTCCGCCGCCGGATCTCACCACCTTAAAGTGCATCTTTTCTCCGGAGGGCAGATTCTCTGCGTTGTTTCTAAAAACCTTCAATATCGGCCAGGTCCTTTCTCATTTTGAATATATTATGATGCTGGGGTCAAAAGGTATTTTGCCCCCAGCTGATGATCGTAGCTGCGAAAATGGCCCCGAGAAAGATCAAACCTCTCTTTCCAGCCAAAGCCGCACCGTATCCGGCATTTTTCAATACCATTATCGATGATTCCCAACTTCTCTCCTGGTCATGATATTCTGCAGGAAGGATTACGGTTTCACCCACATGGCCGGTCTTACGGCACAATCAGAGTTGTATACATAGAAATTCGCGTAGTAGATATCTCCGGTATTTGCACAGTACTGCGCACGGCGCGCTTCCGAACCCGGAGACCTGAGCCACCACCAGCAGCAGCCGGTGAACTGCTTCATATCAGAAGCATAATAGTCCGAATCAAAACTGTAGGTCATGACACGGTGTGCCTTTGCATACGCAGTTGCCTTGCAGGCCCGTTTTGCATTGATGGTATATCCCTGGGAAGCCACGGTATCATCGCCGAAATACTTCGATGCTTCGGAATAGCTGAGCAGGAATACCTTATCAGTCGTCCTGTTTCCACCGGGAGTTCCCGTCCAGGGATTGTCCTCATTTGTAAGGGTTGTTGAAAGGATCTTCCCCTTCTCTGCGGTTGTAAATGCCGAGCTGTAGAAGGTTTCGTTCAGCCAGGTCCGGATCTGACTGGTCTCCCAGGTCACTGCCTTGTAATCCTTGCTGTACGCCACCTGATCCAATCCATAACGACTGATCACGAACAGACTTCCGTCGGACTTCTCATCCAGGATGATCCATTCGATGGCTTCCTTCCCGTTGGATGTGTTATTGTCCTGCTCATACGTTCCGAATTTAATGATCTCTCCGACTCTGCCGGAAGCGGTCATCACACCGCTCTTATCAAAGACATATTTTACTCCGTTGATGGTCCTGGTTCCGGTTACCATAGCACCGTCTCCGCCGAAATAATACCATTTGCCCGCCTGCTGCTTCCAGCCCGTCGCCATAGCTCCCGACGACTTGAAGAAATACCATTTTCCGCTGATCAGCTTCCAACCGGTCTGCATAGCTCCGGTATTGGGGCCGAAATAATACCATGTCTTTCCAACCTGCTTCCATCCGGTTGCCATATAACCGTTGGATTTGAAATAATACCACTTTCCGCCGATCTCCAGCCATGTATTCTTCGCATACGAACCGTCCGAATAAGCATACCAGTATCCGGTGGAATTATGTTTCCACTGTCCGGTGACTGCCTCTGCGGTACCGAAGGTATGGGGAAGGATGAACATCGCTGCCACAAGGCCGGCGATCCATTTTTTGAATTTCATATTCTTCATGTATCCCGATTCTCCTTTTTTCTATCAGTACAGTACCCGCTGTATGACTCACCATGTCATTCTGTTTGAAACAAAGCATCCGGCTTTTTAACGGTTTCTTCGTTTTCTTTTATTTACCTGACACTGTCCCGGCGGGTGAAACCAAGATCTCTATGGATTAACTACGATGGCCGGACGAACAACTCCCGTCATGTAATCTATGCCGTCATAATCATAGCTGACATATCCGTTCCGGTAAACGTATGCAGTGTAGTTGGAATACTGTCCCGGAGATCTCAGCCAGTACCAGCAGTTATTCGACCACCACTGATCACTGTACTTTTCCTCTCCGCCGCGGGCGATGGCATACTGTGTCAGTTTGCATGCCCGGGCACTGCTGTCTCCGCCGACATAACGTCCGTCCAGATCCACAAAATACTTCTTGGCCTCGGTGTCACTCATCAGGAATACCTTATCCTTAGTATCACTTCCGCCTCTGGTACCCCAGAAGAAATTATCATCATTCACTACATTGGTAGTCTTGATCTTTGCCTGCTCCGCCGTATTGAAAGCGGTTTTATAAAATGTGTCGTTCAGCCACGTCCGGATCGTGGACTTATCCCAGGTTATGGGGCCCAGCTTGCTGTTGAAAGGCATGGCATCCAGTCCGAAGCGGCTCACAAGATAAAGACTGCCGTCCGAGAACTTATCCAACACGATCCACTCTACTGCTTCCGCACCGTCGGAGGTGATATTGTCCTGCTCATATCTGCCGAAGGATACGATATCGCCGACCTTTGCACCGGAAAGATCCGTGCTTCCTGCTTCCAGAACACCATCACTGCCAAAGTTGTAGGTTTTTCCGGCGATCACCACGGTACCCGTAACCATGGCCCCATCGGTTCCAAGATAATACTGCTTTGCGCCGATCTGCTTCCAGCCGGTCTGCATCACACCATCCGTATCGAACAGATACCATTTCGTACCGATCTTTCTCCAACCGGTGGTCATGGCTCCGTCCGTTCCGAAATAATACCATTTCACACCGATCTGCTTCCATTTTGTCTGCATCACGCCGTTGGAGTTGAAGAAATAATACTTCCCGTCGATGCCTTTCCAGCTGGTGGTCACATATCCCCAGGAATTCATGTAGTACCACTTCTTCCCGTCCTGCAGCCACTCATTCTTTGGAACTCTTCCGTCAGAATAAACGAAATACACGCCCTTTTCATTCTGCCCCCAGGTTCCGTCAGCCGCTTCTGCCGTTCCAAAGGATATGGACGGAAGGATCAGCATGGCGGTAAACGACGCCGCCAGCCATTTCTTCCAGGCCGGCATATGTTTTGCTTTTTTCATGTGTCGTAACCTCCTTTTATCACAATTATAATCTGTCACACATCAATACAAAATCAAATAATATTATACCACGAAAGCCGCCGGGACAACACCCATGGAATGAGCTGTGACTGCCACCAAAAGAAGCCGGCTTCATTTGTCCCCATATAGTTTTCATGATGTGTGTCGCGGGTGAAGATCAGTGTTTTCTTCATATTGTCCTCACTTTTCTATAGCACTCCCGCAGTTTTTCTGCCAGGTCCTTTATTTTTTCTTCGGACTCAAGTTTCAAATAAACCCAAGGGACATCATTCTTTTTCGAAGTCATCAACAGATATAGAAGATGCGGCATTTCCAATGTTCCAAAATCGGATCCTTTTTTTAATCCAAACTCATTCGGCAATTGAGCTTTTTTCAATATCTTTCTAATATTTTTTTCGCTTCGAACAGAAACCCAAAATGAAGCCATTTCACGTAACAAATGATTTCCCGGATCGTTCATAAACTTATCGATCTGATTCATTATGTCCTGAATACCAGAGGAATCATTCTCACTTACCGGTTTCTTATACCATGTCAATCCAACGCAATTATCCACACTCGACTTTAACGTTTTCAGTATCTCCTGATCCTCCGTACTGAATTGACTGAAATCAAACTCACCTGATTTCAGTTTTTCGAGTCCATATTCCAGCCCAGGCTCTGCTCTTACCTCGATCGCACGTTTTTTAATCTCTTTCGGATCATTTTCCTCCCACCAACGATCCAATATCTTTATATATTCTCCGATACATTGATTAACATTCTCTATCGTCCCGGACAGGTCTTCACCTCTGCCCTGATTTCCATGATTTGAATCATTTCTTCTCTCCTTCAGGGCTCTGTGAATCGCCAGAAAATTATGCATTTCACGTTTATTATCTTCGGTATCGGGATAATTAACGGAACATATAATGCCATTCTTCGTCGTATAAGTTTTTCCCTTACATTCGAAATCAGGCTCTTTCATTATCTTCAATACTGCCGTCAAGGAATAATCCTCCTTCCGGTAATCACTCATAATTTCCCGATTAAATGCCGTCAGTACCGGATCTTCACTCTCAGGTTTATCGTTTCCATACAACTCGCGGATCAGTTCGGAATCACAGATATAATACCCCTTTTTGTTCAGCGCCAAAGGTATCTTGCTCTCGATGATCGTTAAAGCCTGCTGATAATATTTTCTTTTGTTACACCAACGCAATTCATTGATGATCCGGCTTCCATCTTCCTCATTTGCATCGATCACCGTACCATATTCATTATAGATCGTGTCACTAAACAATTTCAGATAGACATTATCCTCATTTTGAGATGAGTCATCCGCCTTATATTTTTTCAGGCGGTTTAGACCTTCTTCAAAAATATCCAGATCACAAAGCAGGATTCCATATGAAATATACTCCAGAATCTCAATCAACGGATTATCCTGATTCTCCTGACTTCCTTTGAAAAACTCTTTTAGATTATCAATCCGTCCGGAAACCAGGAATTCCTTGATCCCGGATACAAACTGTACAATGTTGTAGGAGCTGTCACTGATCGGATAATTATTATTGTTATCGCGGATTCCCGTCGTAAGCATTTTTTTTACAATGATCTGTTTCCCACTCTCGGAAACTTCTCCATCCAGTAGTGTTACTATGGCAGATACGATCCACTGATTATCTCTGGCACCTCCATGCTCATCGATATATAGTTCAACGTTAAACTCCCTGCTCAAAGCGCGCAATGCATGTACAATGCTGGAAATCGCCGTATCCATTCCATGATCGGAATCGATAAAGCAAAACCGCCCGGAATTCCGTTCCCCGGACTGTACATCATCCGGAAACTCCTTGATAAACCGTGATAGAACATCGTCCTTTTCGAATTCTTTGCTGACCAATTCCTTCTCGATCACCGTATCTTCAAAGTAGTTATTTGGAGATATGTTTTCGATTATCTTTTCTTCGTTCTCCGGACCGATCAACATTACTTTTTCTTTCTTTTCTTTCGTTGCTTCTGTACTGATCATCAGATAGTAATCCATGATGATCCCACATTCCTTTAAATACATAGGTACCGGCATCAGTTGATAAAAGTACTGTCCTTTTTTTTCACCATTCTCCGAAGAACCAATCCACGTGCATACCTGTGGTTTATATGCATTTTCCACCTTATCGAATGAAGGGAAACTGCTCATTCCCGCCAAAAAAACTTTCACGCTTGTTTTATCTCTCTCCGGCATTTACCCTATACCTCCCAAAACCGAAGCTTGTGTTGCTCCCCACATGGAGAACCTCACCTGCCAGCAGAGTACGAAGAATCCATTCCCTGTCCCCGTCCTCACAATCTTTCATCGATACCACCAACGTTCCATAAGAACCCTTAAGATAGATCTTTGTGTCTTTCCGAGATGAATATCTTGGAATCACCGTAGGATGGTATTCACAAGCCAGTGTCTTCAATCCACCCAGCCGTTCCTCAATTCCCTTCGGCTCTTCCATCGGTATTCCTTCGAAACAGTTCATGATATAAATTCTTCGTTCCGCAGCCTTAAGAAGTTCCTCAATCGTTGGGTTTTCAAGGATAGTTCCCTTTTTTTTCAATGCGATCGGAGACAGAAACTTCAGTTCCAGAGTATCCTTCGGGATCATCTTCTGCAGTCTTCGGTCAATGGTCCGTTCCAAACGACAGATTCTGTAACGATCCTTAAAAATGTCCTGTCCGTTTAAGATATAATCCCCTCGTTCGTTTTGGATGGAAATCGTCTCAAACTGCGCCTGGTCACTGCCCAACCCCGCAATACCTAACCTGTAAACCGCCGACAGAAGTGGACTTAGATAATACATGGTTTTCCCGAACAGAAGCAGCCGGAACACCATGGTATCCCCTTCCCTGACCAGTTCTCTTCTATCCTCACATTCAACCACATAGCCTTCACTGCTGCCCTCAGACATAGACACAGCCGGAATTTCCATGGGTGCATACATAATCCGCTGAACGATGCATTCTTTCAGGAACTCACATCGAAAACATGCCTCTTTCTTTCGAAGCTGTTCCCTCATACAGAACTCATCCAAAAGCATATTCCCGATTCCTCCCCGAAGCGCAAATCCCTTATATTTCGGGAGCTGCGCATCAGATACGAATCGGACCGTGAAAAGAAGGATCGTGTAACAAAGACCACCTTGATCACCGTACGTATCATCTATATGTTTGTCCCTGTTCATATTCCTCATGTCACTCTACAAAACTCCACTTTAAATGATACTTTCCGTCTCTTCCCGGTTCTCTTCCCTTGTACTTCACTTTCACATTTGCTCCCTTAACAAGTTTTGCCTTTAAATGCTGATCTTTGTTAAAGTATACTGCTGCCGTTTTCCCATCCTCCAAAGTAATATGAGCCCCCGTACCCTTCTCATTGTATCCGGTTACAGTTCCGCTTAAAATATCATTTACAGCATAGGGCGGATTTTCAATTTCCGGTGCCAGGGCAGGGGCAGCAGGTCTTCCGCCGGCCATTCCACCACGGCCAGGATTGCCTCCATGGCCCCCTAAATTCCCACCATTGTTACCACCCCGATTGCGTCCCTGATTCTGAGGACGCTGCTGTCCAATCTGGAGCTGTAATTCTTCCGAATTGATCACTTGCTTGATCTGCGTGTCCTTTCTCTTAGTAATCCTTCCGTCAGTCCGATTTAACAGAAACCAGGTATAAATCTTACCATCCGCAGCTGTCGGATATTCTATACTGAGATTTCCTCGAGCAGTTAACTCCGCAAATTTCAGGAATTCTGTTTCTTTTTCAGAAACAAAGAGGTTTTCTCCCTCCCAGTCAGTGTATGGGGCGAGCTGATATCCCTCTTCCAAATTCGGACCGAATTTTCTGGTCCTTACTTCCGTCACTTCCGTTGTTATACTTCCAAGCCCAATCGACTTTCCCATACCAAGCTTATAACCGTACTTATACCCATTATTCCCTACTTTCTCTTTCGCACCGAGATTCACGATCCGAATCAGCTGCTTCAGCTGCGTTTCAGAGATCCGGTCAAAATACACTCTGGATACGAACTGAACCCCTGCTTTCAACGGACGGACTGTCACATTTCTTTTGGTACGTTTTCCCTCCGGATCACTGTAGATTTCGGGATTATTCTTTGAACGAAGATCATGGAGATATACTTTTCTACCTGCCAACTCAGGTGTATATTCATAGAAGTTTTCTCCCTGTACATAATAATCATATGTCCAGTAATCCGCATTTTGGGGTTTTTTCAGATAGAATTCGGTACTGGATGCTTTCGGAGAGGCAAGTTCCTTTAATGTGGTGACCGCTTCATACAGGTCAGATACCGGTTGATCAACAAAGCTTTTTTCAAGAAATGCATCTCGAAATCGTACCGATGATGCATGTGCCTCTCCGTCATTTCCTACAAA
>CAMPAX010000041.1 GCA_946633495.1 uncultured Lachnospiraceae bacterium
GATGATACAAAGATCGGTGTCATCACCAGCGGTATCCCCTACCAGTACGTGAAGGAGGTCCTTCCTCATGCCAGCGTACTGAAGCTCGGTATCGTTCATCCGCTTCCGAAGAAGCTGATCGAGGAGTTTGCATCCAAGGTGGAGCGCCTCATTATCGTTGAAGAGCTGGAACCCGTGATCGAGGAGCAGGTTCGCTCCTGGGGCATCAAATGTGAGGGTAAGGAGCTTTTCACTCTTCAGGGGGAATACAGTGCAAATATGCTTCGTGAGAAGCTTTTGGGGGAGAACGCAAAGATCGATCCTGCGGCTGAGGTTCCGAACCGTCCTCCGATCCTCTGTCCGGGCTGCCCGCATCGCAGTACCTATTCGGTATTGAAGAAGCTGGGGCTGCATGCTTCCGGAGATATCGGCTGCTATACTCTTGGTGCCGTGGCTCCGCTGAATGTGGTGGATACCTGCCTCTGCATGGGCGGAAGCATTTCCATGCTTCACGGTATCGAGAAAGCAAAGGGCAAGGATTACACGAAGAAATGGGTTGCGGTGATCGGGGATTCCACATTCCTGCATACCGGAGTGAACTCCCTGATGAACATGGTTTACAACCAGGCAACCGGAACGGTGATCATCCTGGATAACTCCACCACCGGAATGACCGGACATCAGGATCATCCGGCGACAGGAAAGATGCTGAACGGCGAAACCACCTATGCCATTGATCTGGAGAAGCTCTGCAGAGCCATGGGCATCCAGAATGTATTTGTGATCGATGCCTTCGACCTTAAGGAGATGGAGCGTGTCATTAAGGAAGAGGTGGAGAAGGATACCCTGTCCGTGATCATCGCTCAGTCACCGTGCGCTCTGCTGAAGTCCTACGTCCCGAAGGGAAGATGCAAGGTGGATCCGGAAAAATGTAAGAAATGCGGTATGTGCCTGAAACCCGGATGCCCGGCTATCAAGAAGGATGAGACCACCGGTTTTGCGGTGATCGATGATACCATGTGCAACGGCTGCGGCCTGTGTCAGCAGCTCTGCCCCTTCGGAGCCATCGAACTGATCCCGAATGAAAAATGATGATGTCCGGTGCGGAGACTTAGATCACAAAAAGAACAGAAAAGGCAGGAGATAAAAAATGTCAGTGATAAATATTATGATCGTCGGCGTGGGTGGCCAGGGTACCTTGCTTACCAGCCGGATCTTAGGAGGCCTTGCCGAGCAGGCAGGTTATGATGTGAAATTATCCGAGGTGCACGGTATGGCACAGCGCGGAGGCTCCGTCGTTACCTATGTACGTTATGCGACCGAGGCAGGGGAGGCGGTTGCCGAACCTATCGTGGAAGAGGGCTGCGCGGATGTACTTATTGCATTTGAACGTCTGGAAGCGCTGAGATATGCACACTTCCTGAAAAAAGGAGGCGTCCTGATCGTAAATGACCAGCGGATCGACCCCATCACCGTGGTGACCGGAGCCGCAAAATATCCGGAGAATATTATAGAAAACCTTTCGAAAAAGTATCGGGTTTATTCCATCGACGCCATGGAAGAGGCGAAGAAGCTTGGAAATACCCGGACATTCAATGTGATCGTCCTGGGCATGGCAGCCCGTCACATGAATTATGCCAGGGAAGACTGGGAGAATGTGATCCGCTCGAAGGTACCGCCGAAAACGGTGGATATCAATCTGGCAGCGTTCCGTCAGGGATACGATGTGGAAGCGTGACGTTGGGGATACGATGTGAAAGCGTGACGTCAGGGATACGATGTGAAAGCGTGACGTCGGGGATACGATGTGAAAGCGTGACGTCAGGGATACGATGTGAAAGTGTGACGTCAGGGGTACGATGTGGAAGCACGACGGTGAGAGTTGTGCAGCGTCGGATATTTCGTGAGAAAGAAAAAATACGTCATTTGCCGCCCGGGTATCTGCCCGGGCGGTTTTTTGTTACGCTTTACTTTGCTGCGATAACGTGTTAAAATAGCAAAGTGTGACCGACAGCATCGGTCAAAGCAAAAGAAAAAATACAGGGGTGCAGATTATGCCGATTACAGATTTATTGGAGAAGAATGCGAAGATCTATGCAAATGATGTGGCGCTGGTGGAGGTGAACCCGGAGATCAAGGAGGTTCGGCGCGTAACCTGGCGGGAGTATGAGCTGACAGAGCCGAATCCGAAGGCGGCTTACCGGAGAGAGATCACCTGGTCGGTCTTTAACGAGAAGGCCAATCGCTTCGCGCATCTTTTGTTGTCCCGGGGGATCAAGAAGGATGACAAGGTGGGAATCCTTCTGATGAACTGTCTGGAGTGGCTGCCGATCTATTTCGGTATCCTGAAGACGGGAGCTATCGCAGTTCCGTTAAACTTCCGCTATGACTCGGATGAGATCGAATACTGCGTGAAGCTGGCGGATGTGGATGTTCTGGTGTTCGGACCTGCATTTATCGGACGTATCGAGGAGATCGCGGAGCGGATCTCCCGAAACCGCCTGCTGTTTTATGTGGGCGAGGGGTGCCCGACCTTTGCGGAGGACTATAATGAGCTGGTGGCCAACTGCAGCAGTGCAAATCCGGATATTCCCATCATTGATTCGGATAACGCGGCGATCTATTTCTCATCAGGAACCACGGGCTTCCCGAAAGCCATCCTGCATGAGCATAAGGCCCTGATGCATTCCGCACGGGTGGAACAGGCGCATCACGGACAGAAGCGGGACGATGTGTTCCTCTGCATCCCGCCGCTGTATCATACGGGCGCGAAAATGCACTGGTTCGGAAGTCTGATCTCCGGCAGCAAGGCAGTGCTTCTGAAAGGCACCAAGCCGGAATATGTTCTGGATACCGTCAGCAAAGAGGGCTGCACCATTGTATGGCTGCTGGTTCCCTGGGCTCAGGATATTCTGGTGGCTTTGGAGAGCGGTCAGCTGAAACTGGAGGATTATAAGCTGGATCAATGGCGTCTTATGCATATCGGCGCTCAGCCGGTACCTGCGTCGCTGATCCAACGCTGGAAAGCTATCTTCCCGAATCATGAATATGATACGAACTACGGTCTCTCTGAGTCCATCGGACCCGGTTGCGTGCATCTTGGCGTTGAAAATATCGACCACGTGGGTGCCATCGGTGTTCCGGGCTATGGATGGGAGACGAATATCGTGGACGAAAGCGGTGTTCCGGTTCCGAAGGGAGAGGTCGGGGAGCTCATCGTCAAGGGCCCCGGCGTTATGATCGAGTATTACAAGAATCCGGAGGCAACGGCTGAAAGCATTAAGGACGGCTGGCTTTATACCGGAGATATGGCAAAGCTGGACGAAGACGGATTCATCTGGCTGGTTGACCGGAAGAAAGACGTTATCATCAGCGGCGGCGAGAACATCTATCCGGTTCAGATCGAAAGCTTCCTGATGAAGAACCGGAAGATCAACGACGCGGCAGTGATCGGGCTTCCGGACAAGCGGCAGGGAGAGATCGCAGCGGCGATCATCGAGCTGAAGCCGGGCGAGGAGGCGACGGAAGAGGAGATCAACAGCTTCTGCCTGGAGCTGCCCCGTTACAAGCGCCCCAGAAAGATCATTTTCGCGGAGGTGCCCAGAAATGCCACCGGCAAGATCGAGAAGCCTTTGCTTCGTGAAACCTATGGCGCGACGAATCTGGTTGCTCAGGAGAACGAGTCCTGACTCCCACCTTTGGCTGTGAAGCCGGGCCCGGCGGATGCTGTCAGATGCGGAAAAAAGTGACAGTTTGTGCATAATGTCAGAATCACCCACGGAAATTTGTTTTTCGTGGGTGATTTTAACTTCACTTTTTGGACACATTTTACAAAATGTATAGAAAATGCACAAAACAACTTCACTTTTTTATGAATATATGCTATTATCATTGCAGTTGGTTACTTAGTGGGGGTAGTCAATATATTGACAAAAGAGGCTCATGTGGCTCGGAGAAGGTGCCATATGGGTCTTTTCTTTTGCCATTTTACCGGGAATATGGTATCATACCGTAGTGCACGTGCTGCGTATCATCGGCTGGGGGGCAAAATACCTTTTGACCCGGCATCATAGTATTTGACTGAGGAAATATAGCGGCTATGCGGTGGATCGGTCTATGGGTGAAGTACCTGACTGGGCGGATCGCTGGTAACTGCGAGATCAAAATGAGTAAAGATAAATATGAATAAAGATATAAATGAAAAAATAGAACCGGACAGTATGGCAGATCATAAACCTTTCGAAGCAGACAGCACAGATGATCATGAACCGAACGAAGCGGAAGACCGGGAACCGGCCGAGGCGGAGCACATAAAGGTTCTTAGATCGAAGGATGTAAAAAAGGATAATCCTGCCGATCGGGAAAAAGGCGGGCAAAAAGAGGATGAGACCGGGGACTCGGACCAAAGAAGAACGAAACAGATCGGAGCGCTTATCTTTGGCATCGTTATGCTTCTATGTCTCATCGGATTACTTCTGCTTTATATCTTAGGAAATCTGGGGCTGATCAACAGAGGCGGAAAGATCCGGACGGAAGCTCTGAGACCGGATATCGCATTCGATGCTCCGGATGATCTGAAGGAGCTCATAACGGATAATTATATACAGTATCTGAACAAGGCCTATGTTTTGTTCGGTACTTATCCGGACTGCAGCTACTTTAAAGTGGAACCGGGAGTCGCACGGGATGACTATGATTTTGAGCATGATTTCTATGTGGCGGACGGTGAGGAATACCTGAATTATTATAAGGACGGACAGAAAGCCGGAAGGGTCGGTGTGGACGTGTCCGAGTATCAGGAAGAGATCGACTGGACGGCAGTGAAGGCTTCCGGTGTGGAGGTTGCGATCCTCCGGGCAGGTTTTCGCGGCTATGGCGCGGAAGGAAATATGAAGAAAGACGCGTACTTCGACACAAATATGCAGGGCGCCCTGGCGGCGGGCCTGGATGTGGGCGTTTATTTCTTCTCGGAGGCCGTAAGCTACGAAGAGGGAGTTGAGGAAGCGGAGCTTGTGCTGTCTATGGTGAAACCCTACAGCTTCAGGCAGCCCATTATCATAGATACCGAAAAAGTTGGTGATGAAGAGGGCAGAGCAAATCTGATCTCTGTGGAAGAACGGACCGAAGCTTTGCTTGGCTTCTGCGAGACCGTGGAAGCGGCCGGATACACGCCTATGATCTATGCCTCTACCTACTGGTTTGTAGATGCGCTGGATCTTTCAAAGCTTGGAAAATATGAATTCTGGCTGGCGGCTTATGACACGCCTCAGTTCCCCTATCATGTGGAGGGCTGGCAGTATGCCTCGGACGGATATGTTCCCGGCATATCCGGGAATGTGGATATGAACGTGTGGCTCCGGTAAGATGCTGTCCGAGAACAGGATGACGGAGTCAAAGGCTTACTTTTCCCGCGGAAGGTGATACCCGACGGGGCGTGAAAAATGGAATATAAAGGAGACTTGCCATGTGGTACGAAGAAAGCGTATTTTATCAGATCTATCCCCTGGGTTTCTGCGGGGCACCATTTGAAAATGATGGAATAGAAGCACATCGGATCCTGAAGGTTTTGGACTGGATCCCTCATCTTACGAAGCTTGGGGTGAATGCAGTCTATTTCTCACCGGTGTTCCGGTCGGACACCCATGGCTATAATACTCAGGATTATACCGTGATCGATAACCGCCTCGGAACGAATGAAGATTTCAAAAACGTGGTGGATGCACTTCATGAGGCGGGCATCCGCGTGGTGCTGGACGGGGTGTTCAACCATGTGGGCCGCGGTTTCTGGGCCTTCCGTGATGTACTGGAGAAGAAATGGGATTCTCCTTACAAGGACTGGTTCCATCTGTCTTTCGACGGGAATTCCAATTATAATGACGGCTTCTGGTATGAGGGCTGGGAAGGCAACTATGATCTGGTAAAGCTGAATTTGAGGAATGAAGCTGTTATCAGCCACATTTTTGATGCGGTGCGAGGCTGGGTGAAGGAATTTGATATCGATGGTCTCCGGCTGGATGTGGCATATTGCCTGGATCATGATTTTCTGAGACGGCTCCACAATCTGGCAAGAGAGGTGAAACCGGAGTTCCTTCTTCTTGGAGAGCTGATGTTCGGCGATTACAATCTGCAGGTGAATCCTGAGATGCTGGACAGCTGTACGAATTATGCATGCTACAAGGGACTGTACAGCAGCTTTAATTCCATGAATATGTTTGAGATCATTCACTCCCTGCAGCAGCAGTTTGGGCAGGAGCAGTGGTGCAGATATCGCGGCATGCATCTGATGGCTTTTGTGGATAATCATGATGTAACGCGTGTGGCCAGTATCCTTGAGAATCCGGCGCACCTTCCGCTGATCTATACACTTACCTTCGGGATGCCGGGCTTCCCCTGCATCTATTACGGAAGCGAATGGGGTGCAAAGGCGACCAAGCAGGAAGGGGATCCTGCACTGCGGGCCTGCTTCGAGGCGCCGGAGTGGAACAGTCTGACGGATCATATCGCAAAGCTGTCCGAGATCAAGAAGAACAGTAAGGCGCTGAATTACGGCACCTTCCGTTCCGTGGTCCTTACAAACAGGCAGTGCATCTTTGAACGAAAGACAGAAGAAGAACGGGTGATGATCGCAATCAATGCCGACAGTGAACCCTATGTGGCGCATTTTGATGCCGGCTGCGGGCAGGCGGAAGAACTTCTGACCGGGACCCTTCATGACTTCGGAGGAGGCTCCGAGCTTCCGCCATATTCCTCCCAGGTATGGAAGATGGAACGCTGACGAGTGAATAAACCTGTGAATAAACTGCCACCACCGGAATTGACAGACAAAAGCTTAATGGGCGGCCCCGATATGGGACCGCCCATTATTTCCTTATTTCAGCAAATTGATACCGCCGAGACTCAGAAGACCGATGATCACTCCGGCCAGGAGAACGCCTCCCATGACGGCAGCGGTGCTTTTCTTAAAGTCCATATCCAGGAAGGAGGCTGCCAGCATACCGGTCCAGGCCCCGGTTCCCGGGATCGGGATTCCGACGAAGAGCAGGAGGGCCCAGTAAAGTCCCCGGCCGGCCTTGGCTTTCAGTTTCTCGCCGCCGCGGTGTCCCTTTTCGATACAGAAGGTGAAGAATTTTCCGATGAACCTCTTATCCTTACCCCATTCCAGAACCTTTCTTGCAAAGAGGTAAATGATCGGTACGGGAAGCATGTTCCCGATGATACTGATGACATAGGCTCCCAGCAGCGGGACCGGGGGATTCAGAACGAGAGTTCCGATGGGGATCGCCCCACGAAGCTCTACAAGGGGTACCATGGATATCAAAAATGTAAGGAGATAACTCATGAACATAAAATGTCTCTTTTCTACCCGGTAAAAATCCACGATGATCTGCCGGGATTGTGTATTGGGGCAGACTTCCTTTTGAAGCTGCGCCATTCTATTGAAAACTCCACGATTATATCAGAATTCCGACGGGCTGACAACCGTTTCTTTCCAAAAATATGCTTGACAACATCACCTTTCTGTGATAATCTGTCACCCGATGAGCTGCCGTAGACAGCAGGTGCATTTATGCGTAACGGTGATCCTACCTGCCGAGGAAGTGTTCGTGAATGATCGAAAAACAAAAATGATCATGAATCTGACGAATCTTACTCCTGTTCTATGTGCAAACATGAAGCAGGAGTTTTCTTATTTAAAACGTGCGGCCATTAGTCTAAAAAGGAGGTACGTTTCAGTGGCAAAGATTGAAGAGAAGCAGCCGATCGTTGCGGAGATCAAAGAAGCTCTTGACGGTGCAAAGAGTGTAGTCCTGGTTGATTACCGTGGAGTTACCGTTGCACAGGATACAGAACTTCGTCGTACGACCCGCAAGGAAAATGTGCACTACAAGGTGTACAAGAACACGATGGTGAAGCTGGCAATCGAAGGCACAGAGTGGAGCGAGCTGGCAAAGGATCTTGAAGGCCCGACTGCAGTTGCTATTTCCAAGGAAGATGCAACCGCACCGGCGCGTGTCATGGCAGAGTTTGCCAAGACGGCAAAGAACCTGGAGCTGAAGTCCGGTGTCGTAGAGGGAACCTACTACGATAAGGCGGGCATCGAAACCATCGCAACCATTCCGTCCAGAGAAGTTCTGCTTTCCAGACTTCTTGGTTCTCTGCAGTCTCCGATCACAAATATGGCTCGGGTACTGAACCAGCTGGCGGAGAAGAAGGCAGAGGCGTAAGCGGCCGCGCGGCATAAGACCGCGGAACCGTATCGGGGCAGTCCCGAAGGAGCAGCCAATGGCGCTCGGAATCTAATTATATCATTTATTTAAATCTATAATGGAGGATACACAAATGACTATCGAAGAATTTGTAGCAGAGATTGACAAGCTCTCCGTACTGGAACTGAATGAGCTTGTAAAGGCAATCGAAGAGAAGTATGGCGTATCTGCAGCAGCAGGCGTTGTAGTAGCAGCAGGTCCGGCAGCAGGTGCACAGGCTGAGGAGAAGACAGAGTTTGACGTAGAGCTGACCGAAGCAGGCGCTAACAAGATCAAGGTTATCAAGGTTGTTCGTGAGATCACAGGTCTTGGTCTGAAGGAAGCTAAGGACGCAGTAGAGAGCGCTCCGAAGATCCTGAAGGAAGGCGTTTCCAAGGAAGAGGCTGAGGACATCAAGACAAAGCTTGAGGCTGAGGGAGCAAAGATTACTCTTAAGTAATTATAGCTTTAGAAGAACAAGGTGGGATCGGTTTGATCCCGCCTTGTTTTGTTGTTCGGAAAAATAATAAAAAAAAGCTTGTATTCGATAAAAGACTGTGTTACAATATTAAATTGTCATTATAGGCTAAAGTGGCTTTTTGTGCTTTTTTGAGAAGCCTTCCATTTTTGTGCGCTCAAAATAAGTCAAAATATGATAAGACTGCAAAATGCACATGAAGTCTGTATGACAAATCTTGACAGAGGAGTGAACACGTTAATGAAAAAGTTCAGAATGCGGCCGGTAAAATCCGGTAAGTGCACACGAATGAGCTACTCCAACAAAAAGGAAGTCCTGGAGATGCCGAATCTGATCGACGTCCAGGTGAATTCCTACCAGTGGTTTCTGACAGACGGTCTGACAGAAGCCTTTCGTGACATTTCTCCGATCACTGATTTTTCCGGAAATCTGGTGCTTGAATTCCTTTCCCACAGACTTTGTGTGGAAGATTCCAAGTACACGATCGAAGAGTGTAAAGAGCGGGACGCGACCTATGCGGCACCCCTTCGGGTGATGGTTCGCCTTCGTAATAAGAAGACAGGCGAGATCGATACGCATGAAGTGTTCATGGGCGATCTTCCGATGATGACACAGACAGGAACCTTTGTGATCAACGGTGCCGAGCGTGTTATCGTAAGCCAGCTGGTACGTTCTCCCGGTATCTATTACGACATGGCGCGTGATAAGACCGGTAAACCGCTGTACTCCTGTACCGTGATCCCGAATCGTGGTGCATGGCTTGAGTATGAAACAGATGCAAATGACGTGTTCTGGGTACGTGTGGACCGAAACCGTAAGGTTCCGATCTCTTCTCTGATCAGAGCGCTGGATGTGGAACTCGGTACAAATCAGGCGATCATTGATAAGTTTGGAGAAGAACCGAAGCTTCTTGCCAGCTTTGAAAAGGATGAGCTTTCGAAGGATGACAGAGCAAAGCTTATCAGCAATCACAGCAATCAGAAAGAGGAAAAAGACAGGTTCGACAGTCTTGATGAAGATACAAAAGAGAAGGTTCTCTATCATGAGTACGGTCTCTATGAGCTTTACAAGAGACTGAAGCCGGGCGAGCCTTTCGCAGTTGAGAATGCGGAAGGGGCTGTCAATTCCATGTTCTTTGATCCGAAGCGTTACGATCTGGCAAAGGTCGGACGTTATAAGTTCAATAAAAAACTTTCACTTCGTAATCGGGTGCGCGGATTCATTCTTGCAGAGGATGTTATCGATCCGACCACCGGAGAGCTTCTCTATGCCCAGGGCGAGATCCTTTCCCGCCACGCAGGAAAGCGGATCCAGGATGCCGGCGTTCCCTATGTTGTGGTACAGACAGAAGAGAAGAATGAGAGAATTCTCTCTAATATGATGGTGGATATCCGCCCCTGGATCGAGCATCGGCTTCCCGGTGTGACCCCGGAGGAACTGGGTATCACCGAGGATGTTTATTATCCGGTACTGATGGAAATCCTGAATGCCTTCGATGCTGAGGACCGCTCTGCGGAGGAACTGAAGCAGGCATTAAAGGATAAGGTAAATGAACTGATCCCGAAGCATATTACAAAGGATGATATTTACGCATCCATCAATTATAATATGCATCTGGAATTCGGTATCGGCAATCAGGATGATATCGATCACCTGGGTAACCGTCGGATCCGTTCTGTAGGTGAACTCCTTCAGAATCAGTACCGCATCGGTCTTACCCGGCTTGAGCGTGTCGTGCGTGAGCGTATGCAGACACAGGACGTGGAGACCGTTACGGCAGCAGGTCTGATCAATATCAAACCGGTAACATCGCAGGTAAAGGAGTTCTTCGGATCCTCACAGCTGTCTCAGTTCATGGATCAGAACAACCCGCTTTCCGAGCTTACACATAAGCGCCGTCTGTCGGCCCTCGGCCCCGGTGGTCTTTCCAGAGACCGTGCGGGTCTTGAAGTCCGCGACGTTCACTATACGCATTACGGTCGTATGTGCCCCATCGAGACTCCTGAAGGCCCGAACATCGGTCTGATCAACTCGCTGGCAACCTACGCACGTATCAATGAGTATGGCTTTGTTGAGGCACCGTATCGTACGGTAGACAAAACAGATCCTGAAAATCCGGTGGTAACGGATGAAGTGGTATACCTTACCGCAGACGAAGAGGATAATTATGTAGTGGCGCAGGCCAGCGAGCCGCTGGATGAGGCAGGCCATTTTGAGAATAACAATGTATCCGGTCGTTACCGGGACGGTATTTCCAGTTTCCCGAAGACCAGCGTGGATCTGATGGATGTCTCTCCGCGAATGGTATTCTCCGTGGCAACCTCCATGGTTCCGTTCCTGCAGAACGATGATACGACCCGTGCGCTGATGGGATCCAACATGCAGCGTCAGGCGGTTCCGCTTCTCTCCACGGATTCACCGGTGATCGGTACCGGCATGGAGTCAAAGACGGCCGTAGACTCCGGTGCATGTATTGTCGCAAAGCGTGACGGTATCGTTGAGATTTTTTCCAGTGAACTGATCCGGATCCGTACGGATGAAGGCTTTGATGATTACCATGTGACCAAGTTTGCCCGCAGCAACCAGGGTAACTGCATGAATCAGCGCCCCATTGTAAAGCGGGATGATCATGTAAAGGCCGGAGATGTCATCGCAGATGGTGCATCCACCAGCGGAGGAGAGCTTGCTCTCGGCAAGAACCCGCTCATCGGCTTCATGACATGGGAAGGTTATAACTACGAGGATGCGGTTCTTCTTTCCGAGCGCCTCGTAAAAGAAGATGTATATACCTCGGTTCATATCGAGGAATATGAGGCAGAAGCGCGTGATACCAAGCTTGGACCGGAAGAGATCACCCGTGATCTTGCCGGCCTTGGTGCGGAAGCTCTGAAGGATCTGGATGAAAATGGTATAATCCGTATCGGTGCGGAAGTACGTTCCGGTTATATCCTTGTCGGAAAGGTAACACCGAAGGGTGAAACGGATCTGACAGCGGAAGAGCGTCTGCTCCGTGCGATTTTCGGTGAGAAGGCAAGAGAGGTTCGCGATACCTCGCTGCGCGTTCCCCACGGCGCATATGGTATCGTAATGGATACGAAAGTATTTACCCGTGAGAATAAGGACGAGCTTCCTCCGGGAGTAAATATGTCCGTACGCGTTTATATCGCTCAGAAGCGTAAGATCTCCGTCGGCGACAAGATGGCAGGCCGTCATGGTAATAAGGGTGTCGTTTCCCGGATCCTTCCGGTAGAAGATATGCCCTTCCTGCCCAACGGACGTCCGCTGGATATCGTTCTGAACCCCCTGGGCGTTCCGTCCCGTATGAATATCGGACAGGTTCTGGAGCTTCATCTGGGTCTTGCGGCTCAGGCACTTGGCTTCAAGATCTCCACTCCGATCTTCGACGGCGCAAATGAGAAGGACATCACCGCAACACTGGAGCTTGCGAACGACTACATCAACACAGAATGGGAAGAGTTCGAAGCAAAATATAAAGATGCTCTGGATCCGGAGGTTCTGAACTATCTGTATGAGAACCGCGATCACAGAAAAGAGTGGAAGGGCGTGCCCATCGATAAGACCGGAAAGGTACAGCTCCGCGACGGACGTACCGGCGAGGAGTTCCCTGCAAAGGTATCCATCGGTTTCATGCACTATCTGAAACTCCACCACCTGGTAGACGACAAGATCCATGCACGTTCTACCGGCCCGTACTCTCTGGTAACACAGCAGCCTCTGGGCGGCAAGGCTCAGTTCGGTGGTCAGCGTTTCGGAGAGATGGAAGTTTGGGCCCTGGAGGCATACGGCGCATCCTATACACTGCAGGAAATCCTGACCGTAAAGTCGGATGATGTATCCGGCCGTGTCAAGACCTACGAAGCGATCATTAAAGGCGAGAACATTCCTGAACCGGGCATTCCGGAGTCCTTCAAGGTACTTCTTAAGGAATTCCAGTCCCTTGGTCTGGATGTCAGAGTCTTCAGCGAAGACGGTGAAGAAGTCGAGCTCGGCGAGTCTGTGGATTATGATCAGGATGTCCGCCGTGATCTGGAAGGCGAGATCCATCAGAAATATACCGGAGACTTTGAAGAAGCCGGATTCAGCGGCGTTGATGAGAACGGTGATCTGGAAGAGCTTGAAGATCAGGACTCGTTTTCTGATGATGAATCCTTTGATGATTCCGACTATGATGAATAAGAGAGGAGAAGAGTAAATGGCAAACATCTCGAATGCAGACACAGAACAGCCGATCATTTTTGATTCCATCAGGATCGGTCTTGCTTCTCCCGAAAAGATCAGAGAATGGTCCTACGGTGAGGTAAAGAAACCGGAGACCATCAATTACAGAACCCTGAAGCCGGAGAGAGACGGTCTTTACTGCGAGAAGATCTTCGGACCTACAAAGGACTGGGAGTGCCACTGCGGAAAGTATAAGAAGATCCGCTATAAAGGGATCAAATGTGACAAGTGCGGCGTAGAGGTTACCAAGGCCAGCGTGCGTCGTGAGCGTATGGGTCATATCGAGCTTGCTGCACCGGTTTCCCACATCTGGTTCTTCAAGGGTACCCCGAGCCGTATGGGTCTGATCCTGGATATCTCACCGAAGCAGCTGGAGAGCGTGCTGTATTTTTCGGCCTATATCGTTCTGGATGCAGGAAATACAGGCTATCACGTAAAGGATGTTCTGAATGAAGCTGAATACCGGAAGGTTCTGGAAGATTACAAGAATAATCTTGGCTCTTTCCGTGTCGGTATGGGAGCGGAAGCGATCAAAGAGCTTCTGAAGGACATCAAATTAGATGAAGAAGCAGAGCGTCTGAGAGAAGAGCTGGACAGCACCTCCGGCCAGAAGCATGCCAAGGTGATCAAGAAGCTGGAGATCGTGGAAGCGTTCCGCAATTCCAACAACCGCCCGGAATGGATGATCATGGATGTGATCCCGGTCATTCCCCCGGATCTTCGTCCTATGGTACAGCTGGATGGCGGACGTTTTGCAACATCGGATCTTAACGATCTCTATCGCCGGATCATTAACCGGAACAACCGTCTGCGTAAGCTGATGGAACTGTCCGCGCCTGAGATCATTGTAAGAAATGAAAAGCGTATGCTGCAGGAGGCAGTGGATGCTTTGATCGATAACGGCCGCCGCGGCCGTCCGGTAACAGGCCCCGGAAATCGTTCGCTGAAATCCCTTTCCGATATGCTGAA
>CAMPAX010000042.1 GCA_946633495.1 uncultured Lachnospiraceae bacterium
ATCTCTCTTCTGAAGGTCTAGGTATAAGATCCGCCTAAATTCCGGTTTTTAACGTATTTTTTTATAAAAATTCTTCAACTATATCCTTTAGCTCTTCCTTGCTCTTCTCTCCGTTCAGCATTACACCTTCCATGATCTCGGCAGCTCCCGGTGCACTGTCCTCCAAACGCTCCAGCGTCTTCCCGAATCCGGATCCTCCGGATGTTGCAAAGAGCACAATCTTCTTTCCATGCATCTCGTAACTCTCCAGGAACGAATTCACGATCGTAGGAGCCACATACCACCAGATCGGGAAGCAAAGAAATATCGTATCGTACTGCTCCATGTTCGAAACCTTATCCCCTCCGATGGGCGGTCTGCCTTTCGGATCGTTCATCTCCAGGGAACTGCGTGACTGCTCATCACGCCAGTTCAGGTCGTCATTTGTATAAGGAACCTCCGGTGTGATCTCATAAATATCCGCACCGGCAGCATCCGCCAGGGCCGTAGCAGCCATGCCGGTTGTGCCTGTTGCTGAGAAATATGCGACTAATATCTTTGCCATTGTTTTATCCTCCAATCATTGAATTCAAATCATATAGTAAAACCAGTCTTTCACTCGTCATGATCTATTTCGTAACGAACCTTCTCCGGTATGCATGCCACCAGTTCCTCCTTGGGGATCGTCAGGAAGATATCAACAAGATCTTTATCAAGCTGAGTGCCTGCTACTTCCTTCAGAATCTCAACGGCCTCTTCATGGCTCTTTGGTTTCTTATAGGATCTGCGCATGGTAATCGCAGAGTATGTATCAGCGATTGCTATGATTCTTGCCGGAAGTGGAATATCCTCCGCTTTCACCTGATAGTATCCCTTTCCATCGATTCTTTCATGATGATATAAGATCCAATCCGAAACCGAATCAAAAGTGGACAATGGTTTAAGTATCTTAACTCCTACTTTCGGATGCGAACGCATAACAGCCCATTCTTCATCATTCAATTTGGCAGGTTTATTTAAAATTGCTTCCGGGACGCCCAGTTTACCAACATCATGCATCAATGCAGCATATTCAAGGCTGACCGGATTGATCTCTTTTTTCATAGTGGCGGGCAGATGCTTATAGAAGCACATAGTCAGTTCCTGCACATATCGGCTATGTCCGTTCAGATTAGGATCTCTGGCATCAATGACTCCGACCAGAACCTCTGCGATATCGATACTTCTTTTCTTGGCAGTGTCCAGAAGACCATACATCAGTGTCAACACTATCATGACAAAGACACTTCCCCATAGGAGAATCATTGCCATTAGCAAATCCGGCTCGGAGAATACGGCAACATAAAGATAGCCCAGAAGGAAAAATATCAGCAACACCAATGCCAAATATTTTCTGGTTCTATCTCTTCTATTCCCTGCCGACAAAACATCATGCGTCGTACGGAGGAATATGATATATCGGATTATATTATTCACCATAAGCAATGCGCCAATGGCAATGGATACCACAATTACAATGTGCATTACTGCTATTCCTTTTCTTCTCTTGAGAAAACATTCAGAATTGATCAGATCATCATTTTCATTATCACGACATATACGCCCACGCCCCCATTATACCACACGAATTATCACAGAAGTATCACAAAAAGAGGGGAATCCTGAAAATCAAAAAAAACTTCCAAATCTCATCATAAAATGAGAGATTTGGAAGCTTTTCCTGATTCACACCCCGGCTTTTATCAGTTT
Source organism: uncultured Lachnospiraceae bacterium (assembly GCA_946633495.1). Lineage (GTDB taxonomy): Bacteria > Bacillota > Clostridia > Lachnospirales > Lachnospiraceae > Eubacterium_Q. The sequence goes on from CAMPAX010000042.1 coordinate 1,729, forward strand.
CCGCTCGGGTCTCCTTCATTTCCGCCTACGATGCCGGAATATGCAGCACCCTCATCCAGATCAAAGATCTCCTTAACGGCCGACTCAAGCTCAGCCTCAGTCATCCTGCCCCGCGGATAGCAGAGGTTCTTATCCTTATCGTAGGTGAGTACCCGCCACTGGATAGCCCAGGTGAATGGGCACCATGCATAAAAATCGATATCGAAGTAGTCATTAAACCAGTCGGTCCTGCCGTAGTCCAGGGCCGTTCCGAAGCCCATGACACCTGCATATCTATGGGCCATAAGCGCAAAATCCTGTCTGCTGATCAGCTCATTCGGGCAGAACTTATCCGAACTGATATTGGGATAACCGAAACAGATCTTCTTATCCTCACCCCACTTCACTGCCTTCGCATAGGATGCCGAGGAGGATACATCCGTAAACCGGGATTTACCCGATACTGCCGGACTTCCTGCCGCTTCATACAGCGCCTGCATAGCCTGGGCTCTGGTAACAAACTTCTCCGAACTCTTATGACCATCCTTCGTATTGAGCACACTGTCCTTTACATCATTCTTACCCTTATAGGTACCGATGATCGTAGTCCCGTCATCAAAGCATACACAGTGTCTCAGCTCATCGAAGGGATCACTGCTTCCACCATAATCGATGGTCATGGAGTAGACAGCTCCGAGATTCTCGGTTTCATGTACATATTCGCCTTCATTATAAGCCTTGCAAAGACGACTGTTCTGGCTGATATCGATCTTATCGATGCTGCTGAGTCCGAATGCCAACAGATAATACAGCCTCGGATTCTTGGAAACATCCAGAGACTTCAGGTTCACATCGCACTCCACTGCCAGATACGCCAGCTTGGGATTCCTGGAAAGATTCAGCGATTTCAGTCCGTCATTATATCCGCAGACCAGCTCCACCAGCTCCGGATTATGGGTCACATCGATCTTGGTCAGCGAGGTCCATGCACAGTTGTAGTACTGAAGTCCCGACAGATTGCTGACATCCACATTTCCGAGCTTCGGATTATGCCAGATATCCAGCCGCTTCAGGTTCGGATTGTTGGATACATCGACAGTTTTCAGGTCATTATAGAATGCCGCCAGCTCGCAAAGCAGCGGATTCTTCGAAACGTCCAGCTTGGTCAGTCCGCATTTACTGCAGAAAAGATTTTCCAGCTTGCTGTTCTGCGTAAGATCCAGGGTTTTCAGATCCGGATTGGAATTGCACTCCAGATAAGCCATCTCCGGATTATTCCGGATATTCAGGGATTTCAGCTTACAGTTGAAGCAGTATACCCACTCCAGCTCCGGACAATCCGAAAAGTCAAGAGATGTGAAGTCATTAAAGGAGCACCAGATTCCCTTAAGTCCCGGATTTCCGGAAAGATCCAGCTCGGAGATATGATTCCCCTTGCACCAGAGTCCCTTCAGATCCGGGAAGTACTCGATCCCCTTCACGGAATAAATGTTCATGTTCTCGCAGTGAACATTCCAGATCAGCATGATCTCATTTGCGCTAAGAGACCCGTCCTTGTTCTCGTCAAAGGCCTGTTTTATATAGGCTCTGAAGTTATCATCCGGGAAATGTGCCTTATCGATCCTGATCGGCGGCTCACGGTCAACCCATGCTCCGTCTTTCCCGAAGTAATAGCTCTTTCCCTTGATCGTGATAACGCCGGTCTGCATCTCTCCTGCTGCAGAGAAATAATACCACTTCCCGGAGAGCTGCTTCCATCCGGTCTGCATGGCACCGTTGGATCCGAAATAGTACCAGACGCCTGAGAACTTCCTCCAGCCCGTCTGCATGACTCCGGATGCAAAGAAGTACCACTTTCCGGAGATCTGCTTCCACCCGGTCTGCATGATACCGGAGGACGCAAAGTAATACCACTTGCCGTCGATCTGCTGCCATCCGGTCTGCATATAACCATTCGAGCCAAAATGATACCACTTTCCCCCATACTGCAGCCACTGGTTCTTTGCATATGACCCGTCGGAATAGCTATACCACCATCCCTTGGAATCACTCTTCCACGTTCCGCTTGCAGCGTCCGCAGTATCGGGGGCATTTATGGCTATGCCCGAGATCAGGAATGCTGCAACCAGAATCCAGCTTACCAGTTTTTTCTTCATACCTTCCGCCTCTCCTTCTTTTCCTTTACCAAATAAATGCTTACTACTTCCCCTTTGCACGCATTATTATAGTACCTCTTTTTCCCGCTGTATACGGGAAGCGTTGCTTAGTCCCTCAGCATCCGGGATAATGTCTCCTGATAGGTATACGCCAGCCGTTTGATCATCTCTCTGCTGTAATATCCTGAATGGTAGATCCGGAGCGTATAGCCGTTCTTCCCTTCCATAAGCTCCATAAGTGCTTCCACCACAAGATCCGTCATCGTCGAGACGATTTTATTGAGCACCTTCTCCCCGACCGGTAAATGATCATATCCACCGTCATCAATGATCCATTCCGGCAAAAACTGGAACAAGATGATCGGTGAAACACCTAATTCCAGCGCCAGAGGCCCAAAGGGATAATGACTGAGTCGAGCATATTTATAATACTGATCAGAAAGACTCTTCAGAAACGTCTTCATATTCCGACGGTCCACATGCGCCACCATAGGGACAACATTCATATATAAACCAATGGCGTTATAGCTTAGGAATCTGTCCCGTCCGTTCTCATTTATGCCGAAGAGGACGTCATCCTTCCCGGTCAGTCCGGCTAAGGTGAGGGCCAGCGCCGAAGTAAATAAAATGTTTTTGTTGGTTCCGAATCTGTCCGTAAATCTCTTTACCTGCTTCCTGCTTACGGAAAGCTCCTGCATGATAAATCCGGCATGCCCCATTTCTCCGGGATTTCGGTAGAAACCGACTCCCTTCCGATTCCCTAACATGGTTCTGGCATCCTGCATGATCTGATCATATCCCTCGCTGTTTCGGGTCTGCTGCTGGAAAGCGGCTATCTTTAAGAAATCGGTATCTACGCGCTTCGGCACTACACCCCTCAGCGCGTTCATGAATTCCCTTCGGAACACGTTCCCGGATATAAGGTCAAAGCAGATATGATGGAAGATCGACACCAGATAACGCTTTCTCGGTGTTCTTACGACCACATGCTTTGACAGGCTTTCGAAGATATCAAACTCCTCTTCCAGATGCCTGATCATATTCGCCAGGTTGGTCACACCCTTCCGTACCTCCGGGTTGGAACCCTTTACAAGCCAGGGGGTTCCATCCCGGAGTTCCACATGCATGCTCATCACCGGATGTGCCTTAAATACAATATCCAGCGCTCTCCGGATCTGCTTCTTGCTGTATCTTTTATCGATGGGAATGATCACCGGAATCATAAAGGTGTCATTTTTCCTGCGTTTTTCATAGTCCTTATAGATCGTCATCTGGGAGTTGTTCAACGGGCAGCCACTGTCAAGGGTATAATGTACCTTTTTCGGAGACAGCTCCTCCACTCCCTCAGCTATGGCCGCCGGCGTACGAAGGCTTAGAATATCCGCCACCCTAATTCCATAGTCCCGAAGACCTGACAGCAGTTTCACCGCAGTCAGGGAATCTCCACCCAGGCTCATGAAATCATCATGGATACCGATCCGTTCCATTTCAAATACCCGTTCAAATTCACGGACGATACGCGCTTCCAGTTCATTTCTCGGTGCAGCATACTCTGCGTGCAGCCTGCTGAAGTCAACCTCCGGCAGCGCACGCCTATCCACCTTCCCGTTGACATTCAGCGGTATACTGTCCATCCGGATCACAAAGGAAGGAATCATATAATCCGGCACACGACCGGTGAGGTACGACTGTACCCTGCTCGCTGCCGCTTCCTCATCCGGATCCTCCGTTACAACATAAACGATCAGCTCATTATTTCCATCCAGCTTCCGGATCCGGGCAGTCACGTCACTTCCCCCGTCGATCTTTCGGATCAAAGCTTCAACTTCTGATAATTCCAGCCGGTTCCCCCGGATCTTCACCTGACTGTCCCGTCGTCCGATGAATCCGTAACTGCCATCGGGTAAGATTCTTACCACATCTCCTGTGGCATAGAATGTACTATAGTATCCCGAGCCTTCTTCAAAAGGATTCGGAAGAAATGCACGGGCAGTTTCTTCCTCGCGGTTCAGGTATCCGTCCGCAAGCTGCGGCCCGGAGAGATACAATTCACCCACAGCACCCACCGGTACTCTTCTACGCTCTTTGTCCAGAACATACGCTTTCGTATTGCCGATCACAAAACCGATACTTGAAGGATCGATCTTCTCTTTCAGATCGATACTGGTAACATATACACACGCCTCGGTCGGACCATAGGTATCTGTGATCCTGTAATCTCTGTCAACACTCACCTGTCCCAGTTTCTCTCCGCCGCATACCAGATCCCGAAGGGAGGTATCAGCAATCTCCTGAATGAATAGCCGGGCTATCTGTGTGGGAAGATGTGCCTGTGTCACACCCCGGTCTACGAAATGACGATTCAGCGCCTGAATATCCAGCTTTTTCTCGTTTGGAATGATATCCATGCATGCGCCGGAAGAAAACACGGAAAAGAGAGCCTCCATGGACACATCAAACCCGATGGAAGCATATAAAGCACAATTATCTCCCGGAAGAAGCGGTATATCCCTCCTATGGGACGTAGCGAAATTCAGCACGGATCTCGCGGTAATCTTCACCCCTTTCGGAATGCCGGTGCTACCGCTGGTGTAAAGTATGGCAGCAATATTGCCTGAAGTAAAAGGCAACTCCGTCAGAGTTCCGATCTCCTCTTTCAGTATCCCGGAGATGTTGAAAAGGGTACTTCCATACCCGGCCAGCTTTTCCGCCCGTTCCTGAGTATCATCGCTAACGATAAGACACCCGTTCACTGCATCCCGGATTATAAAGGACAGGCGCTCATCCGGCAGATTCTCATCCAGCGGAACATAGGCTGCACCTATGGAAAGAATACCTAAAACAGAGAACACATACAGCTCCGAACGGGGCACCAGAAATCCGACTCTGTCCTCCGGCGTAATGCCAAGCGAAAGAAGCTTCTGCCGGATCCGATCCGCGATAAAAGCCCCCTCGGCAAAGGTATAGGATGTATCCTTATATGTCACTAATCTATTTCCCGGATATTTGGACAGGGTATCACGGAAAGCCTCCAGAATATGCCCATAGGGGAGTTTCGCTTCTGTCTGATTCCAGCCGTTTAACAGTGACAGATCCTTCGTGGAAATATAAGAAATCTCCTGCATCCGCTCAGCTGTCATCATACTCCGGAGAATCATTTCATAGGACTCGGCAAAGCGTTGTATAAAATCTTCCGAATAACGTGAGGAAGACTTGATCCGAAGGATCAGGCCGTCATCTTCATTGTCAAATACATAGAAGGAAAGCTCCGCATCCGGATCCTGCGGCAGCGGCTCAAGTTTGAGACTTTGCCCGTATCGGTTCAGGGTATCCATATAGAGAGAATGTGCATACTGGAATGTAGTCCCGGCATTCAATTCATATCCGGAAGCAAGCGTTCGGAACGGAACCAGATCATATTTCATCACGGAATTCATGAGATCCGATGCGTAGGAAAGAAAAGTATCAACCTTCTGATTCCGGCAATCCATAAGGATCGGCAGGGTCTTTACATACATTCCGATGGAACGGGACAGGTCCATATGGCCTCTTCCGTCTTCGATCAGATTGAAAAGCACCTTCTCCGAGCCGCTGAACCTGGAAAGGGTATAGGCAAAGATACCCATAAAGTACTGGTTACGTGTCATGGAATGCTTCCGTAAGAAAGCGTCCAACTGCTTCTTATCAATGTCGAAGGTATGGATTGATTCAAAAGCTTTCTCTGCACCATTCACAGACGGGAGCATGGGATAAACCTCATCCCTGTCGGCAAGCATATGAGCATAGAAGTCGAGAGCCTCATCCATTCCGGACGAACGGATGAACTCTTCCAGGGAAGTCTCCTGTAGCATTCCCATATCTACAGAGTCTATGGTATCTCCCTGCAAGAGAGCCCCCAGACTATCCAGGAAGACATTCATGGAAGCGCCGTCAAAGACCAGATGGTGGAAATCCACACAAAGAACTGTGGCGTCTTCCTCCCGGAGGATCATGAATCTCGACAGACTTTTTTCCAGTTCGAACGGCCTTACAAAGGAACTGATCTCATCCACGGAGCCTTCCCGGATTTCGGGTTCCGCGTCATATGCCATGGCCGGTGACCCTTCCGTATCCCGGACCCGGCCTCGCAGGACCGGATATGCCGTAAGAAGTTCCTCCAGCGCAGCCCTGATCCTGTCCGGGGAATAGTTTTCACGGAACCGGATGATATAGGGAATATTATATGCCGTTCCCTTTTCATGAACGCTTTCATCCAGATATACATTTAACTGGGATTCCGATAATGGACAGGGTCTGTCATAGGAGTATTTCGTGAGATCAGCCTTGAACGAATACAAAGATCCCTTCATAGTATCGGCAATGGCCGCCGGCGTCCGAAGGCGCAGAATATCGCCGACCGTGATGCCGGTATTTCCCAAAACAGAAACCAGCTTCACCGCCGTCAGGGAGTCGCCGCCAAGGCGGACGAAATCATCATTGATTCCGACCTGCTCCAGTTCTAAGACTCTTTCAAATTCACGGACAACTCGTTCTTCCAGTTCATTTCGGGGTGCAGCATACTCTGCATGCAGCATGCCGAAATCAACCTCCGGTAATGCACGCTTGTCCACCTTACCATTTACATTCACCGGAATGCTGTCAAGACGGATCACAAAGGATGGAACCATATACTCCGGTACACGGCCACTTAGATAAGATAATACCCTGTTCGCGGCGGATTCATTATCCGGATCCTCTGATACAACATAAACGACCAGTTCATTATTCCCGTCCAGCTTCCGGATCTGGGCGGTCACATCGCTTACCCCATCGATCTTTCGGATCACGGCTTCGACTTCCGTAAGTTCCAGCCGGTTTCCACGGATCTTTACCTGGCTGTCCCGCCTTCCGATGAATCCGTACCTTCCATCCGGCAAAACCCTTACCACATCCCCTGTGGCATAGATGATTCCGTATTCCTTTCTGTCTTCAAAAGGATTCGTCAAAAATGCCCGGTTGGTTTCCTCCTTACGGTTCAGGTATCCGTCTGCAAGCTGCAGGCCGGAGAGATACAGTTCTCCCACAGCCCCCACCGGTACTCTTCTACGCTCTTTGTCCAGAACATACGCTTTCATATTGCTGATCACAAAACCGATACCGGACGGATCGATCTTATCCTTCAGATCGATACATGTCACGGTTATACATGCTTCCGTAGGCCCATAGGTATCCGTGATCCTGTAATCTCTGTCAACACGAACCCGCCCCAGCTTCTCTCCGCCGCTTACCAGATCCCGAAGGGATGTATCAGCAATCTCACGGATAAACAGCCGGGCCATCTGCGCAGGGAGATGTGCCTGCGTCACACCATGCTCCACGAAATGACGATTCAGCGCATGAATATCCAGCTTCTTCTCTTCCGGAACGATATCCATACATGCACCGGAGGAAAGCACGGAGAAGAGAACCTCCATGGAGACATCAAACCCGATGGAAGCATATAACGCACAAACATCTCCCGGAAGAAGCGGGATCTTCTTCAGGTGGAAAGATGTATAGTTTAGTACCGCTCCTGTAGTAATCTTCACACCTTTCGGAATACCGGTACTGCCGCTGGTGTAGAGTATGGAAGCAATCGTTCCCGGAGTAAAGGTAAGCTCCGTCAGCGTTCCGATATCCTCTTTCATGATCCCGGAGATATTGAAAAGGGTAATACCGTCCCCTGCCAGCTTCTTTGCCCGTTCCTGTGTATCATCGCTTACGATCAGACAACCGGTTACGGCATCCTGAATCATGAAGGACAGACGTTCATCCGGCAGATTCTCATCCAACGGAACATAGGCTGCACCTGTGGAAAGAATACCTAAAACGGAGAACATATACAGCTCCGAACGGGGGACCAGAAATCCGACTCTGTCCTCCGGCGTAATGCCAAGGGAAAGAAGCTTCTGCCGGATCCGATCCGCGATAAAAGCCCCCTCCGCAAAGGTATAGGATGCATCCTTATATACAACCATTTTATTTTCCGGATACTTGGACAGGGTATCACGGAAAGCCTCCAGAATATGCCCATAGGGAAGACTAACTTCCGTCAGGTTCCAGCCATTTAGCAGAGAGATATCCTCTTCGGATGTATAAGGAATCTCCTTCAGCCGCTCTGCCGTCATCATCCCCCGGAGGATCTGCTGATACGCTTTGGCAAAACGAGTAATAAACTCCTCCGAATAGCGGGAGGAGGAAAGGATCCTGAGTGTCAGTCCCTTCTCCCCGTTGTTTAAAACATTAAAGGACAGCTCCGAATCCAGATCATGCTTTAACGGTTCGATCTCTATATTTCTTCCCTCCATGTTCAGGGCATCCGTAAACATGGCATGAGAATACTGGAACAGAATACCTGCGGTAAGATCAAATTCGGAAGCCAGGATACGGAAGGGGACCAGGTCATACTTCATGACGGAATTGATCCGTTCCGAGACTAACGAAAGGAAGGACGCCATGTCCTGATCCTTACAGTCCATAAGAACCGGAAGTGTCTTTACATACATTCCGATAGACCGGGACAGATCCACATGCCCCCTTCCGTCTTCGATCAGATTAAAGAGTGCCTTCTCTCCGCCGGTGAACCTGGAAAGGGTATAGGCAAAGACACCCGCAAAAAACTGGTTGTGGGTGATGGCATGCTTTCGAAGAAAGGAAGCCAGCTGCTCCATATCCAGGTCAAAAGTCTCTATATATTCAAAATCTTCCCCTGCTCCGGTGACGGAAGGCAGCAGTTCATGGGCTTCTTCTCTGTCGGCAAGCATCTCTCTGTAAAATGCCTTTGCCTCGTCCATACCGGAGGAAGCGACTGCTTCCTCGAAGGCCAGTTCCTTAAATAATCCCCGATCCACGGAATCCAACGCTTCCTCCCCTAAAGCAGAAAAGAGGCTGTTCAGGAAGACATTTAACGAAACACCGTCAAAGATCAGGTGATGAACATCCGCGCACAGGATCGTAGCTTCTCCGTCCCGGGCGATCAGAAATCTGGCGAGGCATTCATCCGTTTTAAAGGGCATGACAAAGGACCCGATCTCCTCTACAGATCCTTCCGTGATCACGGGTTCCGCATCAAAGCAGAGGGACAAAGCACCATCCTGATTCAGGACACGTGCTTTTAATATCGGGAATGCTTTAAACACCTTCTGCAGTGCCTGCTTCAGCAGATCTGCAGAAAATCCGTCCTTTTTGAACCGCAGAGTGAACGGGTTGTTATACGCAGTTCCCCGGTCATGTACGCTTTCATCCAGGTATATATTCAGTTGAGACTCTGATAAGGGACATGGTGCATCGAAGGAATACTTCTTCTCATCCACCACCGGATGGGCATTTCGATTCGACCTTACATAATCCGCAATCTCCTCCGGCGTGGAAAGGCCGATCAGTTCATTCGCGGAGAGACTGATCTTCAGCTTATCCTGCAGCAGAAGCTGCAGCCTCATGGCAGAAAGAGAGGTTCCGCCCAGAGCAACAAAGCGGTCATCCGGCAGTACAACCTCTAACCTAAGAACCTCACGGAACGCTTCCACAACTGCACGGAGGGTTTCATCCTTGATCTCTATGTTCTGCTGCCGGGCCACCCTTTTCAGGCCGGTTCTATCGACCTTTCCGTTGATATTCAGCGGAATCTTATCCAGCTTTACAAAAAGGGATGGAATCATATAATAGGGCAGTTCCCGCTTCAGGGCTTCCCTGATCCGGTTCTCCAACAGGTCATCATTCTGCTCCGAATCCTGATCCGCATCTTCCGTTTTCTGATCCACACCGGTTTTATTCGAGAGTGTATAATACGCGGTCAGTGTATCATTTTCAACATCCAGACATACATCAGCAATCTCCGGGAAGCTCTTCATGATGGCTGAGATCTCGCCGGATTCGATCCGAAAGCCTCTGACAGAAAGCTGGTCATCTTCCCGTCCGATGATCTCGATCTCGCCATCAAAATTATAATAGCCGATATCACCGGTACGATACATGGTCCGGTTGGTATCGCAGTCAGAATAGGGATTCTCCACAAAGCTTTTGGCGGTCAGCTCCTGATCATTGCAATATCCGGGCGTCATAATGCCACCGGATATGCAGATCTCACCGGGAACGCCTACAGGCATCTGACGATTCTGCTCATCCAGAATATAGGCCGAGGTATTCGCAACCGGTCTTCCCAAAGGAACCCGGTAGTCCTTAGTGTTCTCCAGATCATAGATCTTACTGATGGCTACTATGGTTTCGGTGGTGCCGTAGAAATTCACCAGCTTGGTGTGTCTCTCTGTATGACTGAGTTCATTCAGCTTAGCACCGGCCAGAACCAGATAATCCAGATTCAGATCTTCCCTTTCGTAGATGGGAATTCCCACCGTCGGAGGCAGGATCAGGCTGTTCATATGGTTTTCTTTCAGCGCCTTGATCAGCAGCAGGCTGTTCCTTTGCTCCTCTTCGTTGAACAGTCTGAGGGAGCAACCCATAAAAAGTGCTGCACAGACCGCAAAGGATGCCACAAAGCTGAAGCTGAAGAAAGATCCCATGCAGTCCCCGCAGGAGGTATGAAATACATCCGTTAAAGCTACGGCAGCCCATGGGAACTGCCGGTTGTAAAACATAACTCCCTTGGGGATGCCTGTGGTGCCGGAGGTAAAGAGGATAGCGAACAAGTCCTCTTTTTTACTCTGTATCTCCACTACCACATCATGGTCATATTTAAGATCTTCCAGACAGATCACACGGATGTCCGAATCCAATTTCTCTCCTATGGCTTTTACTGTGATGAAATGATCCACTCCGGCGATGCCGATCATATGCCGGATTCGGTTCACCGGAAACTGTGTATCGATGGGAACATAAGCTGCACCAATCTTATTCAAAGCCAGAACCAGTTCCGGGAAATGATAGGTTCTCGGAAGCATTAATGCCACGCGGCTGCCGGGGGCAATATGGAACCGGTTTGCCAGATCATAAGCCACGGAATTGCTGGATCTCTCCAGTTCTACATAACTGATCTTATTCACCCCGTCATCTACCGCCAGAGCATTCGGATTCTCTGCCGCAAAGCTTCGGAACGACTCTGCAAACATCCTGTCCTGATCTACTTCAATGGTTTTACCCTTGGAGAATTCGGATAGGCATTCCTTCTCCTCTTTCGAAAGAATGTCCAGATCCGAAATCTTACATTCCTGAGAGCGAAGGATCTCATCGGTTAAGCTTTCCAGATTCTTCACCATGTGACTTATATACGTCTCCGTGAAAAGCCCGGTGTTATACCTTATCTCCACTGCGCCTTCCCGAAGGATCAGCATCAGGGCATAGGCATCCTCCGAATTCGCATCCTTACTCTCATCAGAATCAGAAAGGTCATAAACCGAGTAATAGGAGCCTTTCTCCGTAAGATACTGACTCACATCAACATCCGTATGCTCCACAGCCTCCTGATACGCTGCTTTAAAGGACCGAAGGAAATCCGGGAAGCTGCTCTCCTGATCCACGGGAACCCTGAGCAGCGTCTTCCTTCCGGGCTGTTCACCTTCCTTTGCAGGCATTCCGGTATACATCAAAACACCGGGGAGCCGGTCGATCCGTGACAGATACAGCGCAAATACGCTCCCGTAAAAGTCAAACAACGAAGAATTCGTCTCACTCACATGGGCAAGGGCACTGTCTTCCTTTATTCTGACCGATACGGAACCATAGTCGTTTCCTTTGATGTTATAGAATTTCAGATACCTGCCGGAATCTGCCATCAGCTCTGACCAGTATCCGGAATTCTTTTCAACTCTGTCCATTGTTACTTTAAGCCTCCTGATCAGGAAATCATCTGCAATACTCTTACTCTTTATCCTTCACACTCTCCACAATAT
>CAMPAX010000043.1 GCA_946633495.1 uncultured Lachnospiraceae bacterium
TCCGAAGATCGCTCTTACGCTCTCGCTTCGGCCGGAGCCAAGAAGTCCGGTGAAACCGTTGACCTCTCCTTTGCGGATAGAATAATTAAAGGGAAATGCAGCGGTGCTGGTAAGCTTCTCGGCCTCGTAGAATACCTCTCCCGAAGCCGCCTTCTTATCCTCAGAATCGGAAAGCTGGTTCAGTTCCTCCAGCTCCTTACCCATCATTTTCGCAACCAGCTGTACCTGGGGAAGATCTTCAATGAGATACTCTCCCACAAGTTCTCCGTTTCGAAGAACCGTGATCCTGTCGCATACCTCATATACCTGCTCCAGGAAATGGGTTACGAAGATGATGCCAACGCCTCTTGCCTTCAGATCCCGCATCAGGCTGAAAAGCATGTTGACTTCCTTGTCATCCAGGGAGGATGTGGGCTCATCCAGGATCAGTACCTTACACTGCATGTCCACCGCACGGGCAATGGCCACCATCTGCTGCACCGCCAGGGAGCAATTGCTGAGCTGCATATGGGCTCTTGCAGGAATCTGGAGATTCTGCAGGATCTCATCCGCCCGCTTTTCATAATCCTTCTGTTTTATCCATGCGTTCCTGCCCCGTCCGATGAACATATTCTCTGCCACCGTCAGATTCGGACACAGGGTGATCTCCTGATAAACCGTACTGATTCCGTTATTCTGTGCGTCCTGAGGAGAAGCGATATGAACCTTCTTCCCCTCCACCTGTACTTCACCGCCATCCATGGGATAAACACCCGTAAGGATCTTGATCAGTGTTGATTTACCAGCGCCGTTTTCTCCCATCAGCGCATGGATCTCGCCACTTCTCAAGGTAAAATCCACATTATTGAGCGCAAGAACTCCGGGGAACCGCTTCTCTATCCCCCTCAGCGTCAGCAAACACGCTTCCTGCATACCCTTTACCTCCTAACCAATCAATAAAGTGTCCTTTTCGCTACCCACCTGACACTGTCAAATTCATAATTCCGTCATGAATCTGTGCCGATTTTCGGCTGATTTTGCGTATTTTAAGCGCAAGAAAGCGCAGCCCGCTGTTTTTGACTATACAGCCTGACTGCGCTTTCTGATCTTCTTAGAGATTATTCGCCCAGTCCGTATTTATCGATGTCATCCTGGGTAATTGTCTTTGCGTCAAAGCCCTTTTCTTCGTTAATGATCTTCTTGGATGAAGGAGCCTTACCGCTCTTGATCAGGTCGCTGATGATCTGAGCCTGGAACGGGCTGCACTGTCCATCATAGTTCCACTTCTTTGCAAGCAGTTCGCGAAGAGCCCACTTGTTGCAGTCGAAGCCCATAACTATAACTTTGCCATCTACACCGTGTGTGATACCTGCTTCGTCAAGTGCTGCTACGGCACCCTTAGCCATACCATCGTTCTCTGCATAGATTACATTGAAGCTTTCACCGCTGTTGATAACGGATTCTACGATCTTCTTAGCTTCTGCCTCATCCCATGTAGCTGTCTGCTGAACAACCTTCTTCATCTTGCCGGATGCGAACTGTTCATCAAGAGCGCCTGTACGTCCGATCTGAGCATCACTACCCATAGCACCCTGGATATGAATTACATTGTACTCAGGCAGATTCTGATCCAGCAGCCACTTAACAGCTGTGTTACCCTCTGCAGCCATGTCGGAAACGACTGCTGCTTCATAGAGGTCATCACTTACATCGATCATACGGTCAAAGAGATATACTTTGATTCCGGATTCTTTTGCTTTCTTCAGAACTTCGTCCCAACCTGTGGTCTCAGCTGCGGAGATCAGAAGATAATCAACGCCTTCCGTGATGAATCCCTGAGCTGCCTGAAGCTGCTCATCATTCTTAAGGCTGTAGGATGTCTTCAGCTCATAGCCGTTCTCCTTAGAGAATACAGACTCCATGTCCTTAACGTTTGCTTCACGATAACCGGACTCTGACGGCGGATTGTTAACAACGCCGACCTTGATGGTTCCACCGCTCGGTGCAGCCGGAGCAGTTGTATCTCCGCCACCGGAAGCGCCTGTTGTGGATGTGGAATTAGAACCACATGCAGCCATGCTGAGCATCATCGCACCTGTCAGTGCGGCACAGATCACTTTACGAAACTTCTTCATAATACCCTCCTTTATCATAGAACCTTTTGTCTAACCCCGTAAGGTTGCTTCTATGTATAGAAGTGTACTCCGAACCGGTTTCAAAGTAAATGAAGCATCATTTTGACATAGTTGAAAATCATTTTGAAAAATCAGATTTGGTTAAAAATCATTTTATCATGGTTGATTTTGATTCTGCTGGCGGTATTCCGACGGGGTCATGCCGGTATTTTTCTTAAAAATGTAGCTGAAATAATGTGCATCATTATACCCTGACTCATGGGCGATCTGCGACGACTTCATATCCGTGGTCCTGAGCAGTTCCTTTGCCCGTCCCAGCCGAAGAAAGATCAGATATTCCGTAAATGTCTGGCCGCAGTGCTGGGAGAAAACGGTAGAAAAACGGCTGTTGCTCATATTGACGGCCTTTGCCACATCCTGCAGCATGAGGTTCGGATTCGAGAAATGCTGTGACATGTAGACTTTCGCATCATTGATCACCCCGGGAGTTCCCACTCCTCCTGCAGAGTCACCCATTTCTCTTGCTCCAAGGATCAGGGGGTCCGCTTCCGGACGTTCCTCCAGAATATGGCGGATATGTCTCGCTTTTTTAAAGCTGATCAGGATATCCGCCGGCTTTTCCACGATATCTCCGATACCGATCCGAAGCGCCTCGCAGCCTGCCCGTACCAGTTCCGTAGCCAGAGAGGAGGCAAAAGCATAAGCTCTTTCTTCTGTATCGGAGGATGAATCTCCCAGCACCAGGATCCTTGTCCCCGTCCGGCTTCCTGAGACGTGAAGGATCCCGCCGCCGGCTTCCGCCAATGCAGCTGCGGCTTCCTGCCCTTTCTCCACCGGAGAAAATGCAGCATCGATCACCACATAAAAGGACGCCGTAACCGGGCTTCCCATGGCATGCAGCTGCTTCAATGCATTTTCCGCATCCTCTTCCATGGCCTCATCCGAGAACAGAGAACCGATCAGTTTCTCCTTCAGGAAGCGGGCATCTGTCCGCGGATTCATGGTTCCGGACATGCGTGCCCGAAGACTCTCCGCATGCTCCCGCTGTTTTTTCTCTTCCTCAAGCTGCGCCCCCACCTTATCAAGCGCTTTCCTTAAGTCCTCCACATCGATGGGCTTCAGCAGATATTCTCTTACCCCCAGCTGAAGGCACTGCCGTGCATATTCAAACTCATCGTATCCGCTGAGGATGATGATCCCGATCCATGGCATCTGGGTCCGAAGAACCTTACAGAGATCGATTCCGTCCATAAAAGGCATCTTGATATCCGTGATCACGATGTCCGGATTCGTGTCCCGGATCATGGGAAGTGCCATCTCTCCGTCCGGTGCTTCTCCCACCAGTGTATACGGCGTATCATCCCAGGGAAATGATTCCCGGATCCCTTCTCGGATCACCACCTCATCATCTACTATGAACACTTTCATCTTCCGTTATCTCCTCTCTGGTTCTGCAGGGCACCCGGAAGCTGACCGTCGTTCCCGTCCGACCGCTTTCGATCAAAAGGCCCTCCTGCCGAGTGTAATATAACCGCAGTCTGAGGTTCACATTCACCAGGCCGAACCCGCCTGTACCCTCGCTGACGGTGGGCTGTCCTGCCTTCATTCTCTCTTTCAGCTCTGTCAGCTGCTCCTCTGTCATTCCTGTTCCCGTATCCGACACGGAGAACTCCAGCATATTCTCCACAAGCCTTCCGCTCACCCGGATGGTTCCGCCCCCACGACAGTTTTTGATGCCGTGATAAAGCGCATTTTCCACCAAAGGCTGAAGCAGCAGTTTCAGGATATAATACTCGCCGATCTCATCCGGAATATCGATCTCATATCGAAGGATATCTCTGTATCTGGTCTGTTGGATGGTAAGATATCCCTCGATGTGCTTCCGTTCCTGGAAGATCGGGATCCAGTCAGCGCCGGAGGACAGACTGATGCGGAAGAAATCGCAGAGAGCTCCGGTCAGCTGGATGACCTCGTTCTTCTCTCCCGCCTCTGCCTTCCACACGATAGCATCCAAAGTATTATACAGGAAATGCGGATTGATCTGCGTCTGAAGGGTACGAAGCTCCGCTTTCCGTAGATTTCTCTCATCCTGATGGCTCTTCTCCATCATCTCCTCCAGACGGTCTGCCATGGTATTGACTGAGATCGTCAGATTCCTGAGTTCCGTTACCTCTGTCTCCTTCAGTCTGGCATCCAAAGTTCCCTCCGCCAGCCTGGTTGTAACCTCCTCAAGTCTGTCAATGGGACGTTTTACAAATGCTGCCGTTTGCTTCATGGAGCGATTTCGCAGATACCATGCAAGAATGACAAAGATTCCTTCTCCCACGGCCGTGATCAGGATCAGAAGCTGAATCGTTGCACTTCGTTTCGCCGTGGATTCGATCTCCTTGGCGATATATTCGTTCAGCATACTGTCAACCAGGCTTGATACGCCGCGGATCTCATTCAGAACCTCCTCATTCTCCACGACCGACCGTTCTTCTTCGATATTATCCCGGATTTGGTCTACATAATTTTCCAATGTCTGCATGGTTCGATCTGCCACCACCAAAGACAGACTGTCATCGTCATCGGCTTTTCCCATGATCTGCTGGAGCGTTTCATGTACATCATGGATGGTGGTATAGATCTTGCTTTCCGCAACCGTCTCTTTTCCGCTGACGATGGCCCAGACGCTCTCAGGAATCTTTTCTGACACCACCGTTTTCAGATTCGCAATGGTCTCCATCCGTTTAATGGCACTATGATACCGTCCGGCATACAGGAGCATGAAGACCAGACTGACGAAGACCGGAAAAACCAGCATGATCACCAGTCTCTGGCTCATGCTGTCGATCTTGCCGATAATGCTTTTTTCTTTCCTGATTTTCACCATCCGATACCTTTTCTACGATACAGGCCATTTCTTTGCAGTGCCTGAAGGGTCCTTCTTTTACTTCGGTCTGATAGATTCTTCGACCTGCGGTCTGACAGATTCTTCGGCCTTCGGCCTCAGAATGACAAAAAGCCGGAGATCCATACGGATCCTCCGTGAATCTCCGGTCTGACTTGAATAATTTTAATGAAACCTGTAAGTACCTTTACACCGTGAGAACGACATTGCCGGCTTGCGTTCCCGTCAGTACCCTCGTGCCGGTAGATCGGAGAGATCCTGCTCGTCGCTGAAGTATTTTTCTTCCGGGTGGATCAGTTTATCCACCTTTTCTCCGTTCTTCAGCTTAAGAGCCGTATCCATCAGAGTGCTCCCCAGCATTGGAGTACACTCCACGATACAATTGATCTTCCCTTCCTTCAGGACGTTGATGGCATCCTGTCCGCCGTCCACGGAAATGATCACGATATCCTTGCCGGGGGTATATCCTGCCTGCTCGATCTCCGTCAGAGCCCCCAGTGTCATCTCGTCGTTATGGCTGTATACCACATCAATATCGCTTCCGTAGGTTTTCAGAAGCTCCCGCATGCATTCGGCTCCGCGGCTCTTCAGAAAGTCGCCGTTCAGACTTCGTATCACTTCCATCCGCGGATCCTTCCGGATGGTATCCATGAACCCCGCCTGGCGCTGCCGCATGGGGGTGGAATCTTCCGTACCCGTGATCTCCACGATCTTCATATGATCCTTCTTAAGGGCATCTGTCTTCCGGATCAGATACTCTCCGGCCATCACACCTTCCTGATAAAAGTCCGCTCCGATGAGGCAGGTGGTAAGTCCTTCCTCCTTCGTACTGACATCTCTGTCAACCAGGATCACCGGTATCCCGGCCTCCTTCGCTTCCTTCAGTACATTGTCCCAGCCTTCCTCCACTATGGGAGAGAAAGCGATCACGTCTACTCTATAAGCGATGAAACGGCGAAGGGCCGCGATCTGATTCTCCTGCTTCTGATTCGCATTTTCCAGCATCAGGCTGACACCGTATTCTTCAGCCTTCTTCTCGATATCCCTTGTATTTCCGATCCGCCATGCACTTTCGGATCCCAGCTGGCTGAAGCCCAATAAAAGCTTCGGTTCTTCCGTACCCTCTGCATCACCGCACCCGGACAGGAGCAATGTAAGGAGCAGTGTCATACATACAAGCCATACTTTATAAGTCCTTCGGGTAAAAACTCTTTTTCTGCCTTTTATTCCGGCTTTTATTCTTTTTTTGCTTCTTTCTTCCACCCCTGATCTCTCTCTGTCCATATATGCTTTTTTCTCACATAATGATGATGCTTACAAAATCAACCATTTCCGCTGTCAAAGAATCACAACTGCAGTCTTCCGTCAACTGAGAACCCGCCGCGGGTAGATCACCTGTCTGTTCTTGTCCAGCACCACGTATTCCACGATCCCATCCTCATTCAAAGTGATCTTTACATGAACGGTCTGGCTTCGATACTGTTCCGGAATCCGACAGGTTCCGATCGGCTCGTCAAAGTCCCGGTTTCTGTAGTTCCCGGCATAGAAACAGAGTACATTGTCATAGGAAATGGAAAGATCCACCGTAGTCTGCGCCGGAAGCTCCGTATTCCGCCGGAACACTTCCTGCAGTTCACCGCCCACACCGGAGCCGATACTAATGCCCTCCACACTGCAATCCACCGGGAAGCATTTTCTGATCTGATCCGTATGGTAGTCCATAATCTTCATCAGATGACAGAACGCCCCCTTCGCTGCTTCGTACGGAACTGATTTTGGCGACTTCGCAAAGCTGGCTTCCAGGATCCGCTTAAAACTGTCCCCGGCAGTTCCCGCCTGCTCGTCCACGGTGAGTAAAAGCAGCTCATCTCTTTCCCCTATAGTCATCCCCAGCTCCGTATAAAGAGCCTTAAGCTCATCCAGGGTTTTCTTCAGGAGATCATTTGCATCCTCCGAAACCGAATCCCGGGAGAATGAGATCGATGCCGCACCGATCGTCCGAAGGACATTTCCTTCCGTTTCGTAAAGCATATATTCCACATAGTCGGAATGTACATTGCAGAGAAACAGTGTTTTCCCATCAGGAGTTTCTTCCTGAAACAGTCCGAATGCAGCACCCAAAGAACCTTTCAGTACGCTCCGGACATTCATTCCTGAGGCAAGAGCCGCCTTTTTCACACGTTCACGCCCGGCGTAGTTGCAGTATACAGGTACCGTAAATGCAACATCCGTTACTATGACTCCCGTGCTTTCGATCATATCCTTCGCCACCCGAATCAGCGCCGAAAGCCCCGCTTCATTCTGGAACAGATCCCTGGTCCGAAATCCGATGGTATTCCTCAGATACTCCGTGACGATCTGATTTCCGTCATGATAAGAATATGCGATCACATCCCCTGTAAGATCCAGTGACGCCAACATAGTAAAACTCCTTCCCTGCTTCCCTGATATTATGATGCTGGGGTCAGAAGGTATTTTGCCCCCAGCTGATGATCCGCCCGGGGCTTTCGCCTAAACGCACAGCTTTGCAAGCCGTTCCCTCTGACTGCGGATCCTGTCCATCAGTTCCGTATAGTCCATGTCCGTCCTGCTCCGGAGGTATTCCGTGATCTTTGCCACCGGTTCATAAATGGGTGTCAGAGAAAGATTCCCGGCCACCCCTTTCAGACTGTGAGCCGCTTCAAATGCCGCATCCAGATCCCCTGCTGCTATGGCATCCTCAAGCTTTCCGAAAGCCGCTTCATCCACAGCCTTCCCTACCAGCTTCAGGTAAAACGCCTCATTCTTCATACAACGGGCGAGACCACTGTCCACATCCGCTCCAAATTCCCGTAGACCGTCAATGGTAAGCATATTTATATCCTCACTTTCCATTCAGTATGGAACCCGCCTTCACACCTCACCGGGCACACGTTCCTGATCTGTTTTCCGCGCCGTATTTACGACTCCTTTTCACCTAGCTCTTTTTCGATAAAATGCCGGAATTCCTCCGGAGGTACCGGTTTCGAGAAGAAATATCCCTGAATGATATCGCAGCCCATTTCCTGCAGGAGCTGCAACTGTTCTTCCGTCTCCACTCCTTCGGCCACAACCGGAACCTCCAGAAAACGCGCAATATCGATCACCAGCTCCACAAGCTTTTGACTCTTCCTGTCCTTCATCATGTTCCGGATAAACTTCATATCCATTTTCAGGACATCGATGGGAATGGTGGTCAGCATGTTCAGCGATGAATAGCCGCTGCCGAAGTCGTCCATCTCGATCCGAAAACCGGTCTCTCGAAGATGGTTCACGGTTTCGATCAGTCCCTGAGCATTGCTGGAATATGCGGATTCCGTGATCTCCAGCATTATTTCCTCCGGATTCAGTCCGTTCTTCCGGAGCAGGTCCAGCAGCTTATCCTCCAATGCCGGGTCATAAATGTCGATCCTCGAAACATTTACAGACACGGGAAGTGTCAGTCCGAACTCATCCTTCCACTCCTTAACCTGAGCGGCTGCCTCCTGCCATACATAATTATCCAGCTTCATGATAAGACCGTTGCTCTCGAAAAGCGGAATGAAATCCCCGGGACTGATCATTCCCAGTTCCGGATGCTTCCACCGGATCAGTGCCTCTGCACTCCGAAGACGGGGACGGCTTCCGGAAACATCGTATTTCGGCTGATAGTACACTACAAAGTCTTTATGACTCAGGGCCTCGTCCATGTCCTTGATCAGTCGTTCACGGTAAAGGTCCTTTGCATTTGTTTCTTCATTGTAGAAGGAAATCTGGCGGGTATAATCTCCCCGGATCACATCGCAGGCATGCTTTGCATGATCGAACCAGACCTCGCAGGGGAGGCTTTTATCCACATCCTGACAGATGCCGATCCGAAACCGGATCCTGGGGATTCCGGTGACTCTGGCCAGTTCTTCCTGTAATCCGGCGAAGACACCGTCATACTGCTCCGCGTGATCGACATAGAGAAAAAATACATCCGCCACCGGCCGGCATCCGATGCCGCGGCTTCCGAAGATCTCGGTCAGGATCTTTCCCGTGGTCCGAAGGACCTCATCTCCCGCTTCCCTTCCGAACATCTCATTCAGCATATGGAAATGTTCGATATCCAGTGTGATGGCATCCTTTTTCCGGTCCGGCTGATAGCTTTCGATCTGCCGGATGTATTCATAAAAGAATTCTTTCGAATAAAGACCGCTCAGGAGATCCCGCTCAGCGGCACTGATGAGACTCTGATCTTCATACAATTCGATCAGTCTCTCACACCGCGCCAGGATCACTTCCGGCATATCATAAGGTTTGGTCAGGAAATCCGCCGCCCCGAGCTTGATACTGGTAAGCTCCGCTGTCTCATCCGCAGTCATTACAATGACCGGAGCCATTTTATGCTCCTTCAGACGGAGCTTTTCCAAAAGCTCGATCCCACCCATTTTGGGCATAAGAAGATCCAACAGCACCAGGGAATAGTGAACCGAATGGTCATGCAGCATGTCCCATGCCTGCAATCCGTTCTCGGCATAGGAAACAAGATAGGATTCTCCCAGGATCTCCCCCAGGATCTCCCGGTTCACTTCCTCATCCTCTACCACCAGGATCCGCCGTTTGAAATCAGCATTTTGTCTGTAATTCTCCATCGTCTTCCCCCTTTAATCCGAACCGCTCTGATATGCCCGTAAAAACGAACCGCTCTGATCACTCCTGGCTCAAACTCTCTTTCGATTCACGTTCTTACAGCCACTTTCCATAGAATTATAACACATAATCCCGCAAGGGAAAAGAGTCCGTGATGACCGGGTTTTCTCATTTCCCGGAAGCTAATACAGCACCCCGTCATAGTATTGCAGCAAAAGATCCGTCACCCGTCCGTAGCTTGCGATCCCATCCTCGATTCCGTAATAATGCATATAGCCATTTGTAAAATCATCATGAAGCTTTTCCACGCTTTCGGTGTTGAAAATGGCTGATTCCTCCACCTCGGCCCAGGCCTCCTCCGTGAGAAAGATATTATCATTTTCGACATACTCGGAGAGGCCCGGCTGTGCACGAAATCGTTCCGGATCCTTCTTTCTTACGTTGGCGGCGTAAGAATTCAGCACATAGTTCAGAACACCGAGATACCCCGAATATACCACGTAGGGATCATCCGACAGTAAGCATGCACGAAAGGCCAGGAAATTCGCCTCATCTTCCTGCATATATCCCTTCAGATGCGCATATTCATGACAGAACACAAAGGCATGATTGGTGATGTACATCTTCGGATTATAGTTAGCTTCCAGAGAGAACGGAAAATAGATCCCCATAAGGCGGCTCTGAGACATAAAAGTAGAGTTGAGGATCGGTTTCATGTCCGGATAATATCCTGACAGGCGGGGGAATTCTTCGGACAGAGAATGCATAAGTTCCTTTGTCCTGTCATTCAGCTCGGAAAGATCCGGATCATAGATCAGATGCCCGTTCTCATCTCTTGGAAATTCTTTTGCCATGACGTTGCATTTTTCCACAAGAAAGGCCCGAAGCTTCTCCAGGTCACCGATCGTGTAAGCATCTGCATGCGATTTCATCTCAAGGTCGGAGCAGCCATACGGGATGGAACAGTTCAGCGTCATGATCATCGCCGCAGAAAGCAGGATCATGAGAAAGGTTTTATAGAAAACTCTGCAGAACGTCCGGTAACCCTGCCTTTTCCGAAGGAAAATGAGAAGCACTCCGAAGATCAGGACGGCCGCTATAAGAAGCAGGCCCAGCAGGATCATAAACTCCCCCGCCGAGAAGGGCAAAGCCCCCATCAACCTGCCATAGGTATTTAAGAATACCGGCATGATATTTGCAGTGAAGAAGTCCGAGAATCCCTTCCAGAGAGACAGAAGATTGAAAATGACGAGCAAAAGCAAAAGGATCACAGCCGAAGTCCGGTAAGGACTTCGGAGGATCCCTTTGCACAGCTTCTTCAGTTTTATGATTCCACGTTCAAACATAGATCCGGTAATTCATTTCCTTGTTCGCTATCCGCGTCAGTTCTGTCCGTAGTACGCGTTTTCTCCATGCTTCCGGAAGAAATGCTTATCCCGGATGCAGTCCGGTGCGGGACGAACCTCCGGATTGATGAGTTCCGTCTTCAGGGCCATCTTCGCCACTTCTTCCAGAACCACCGCATTGTGTACTGCTTCCGCCGCATCCTTCCCCCATGTGAAGGGACCGTGATTCGTGCACAGCACACCGGGTGTATACATGGGATTCAGTCCACGGGTGTCAAAGGTCTCGATGATCACAAGACCGGTATTCTTTTCATAGGCCTCGTCGATCTCATCCTTCGTCAGACTCCTGGCACAGGGGATCTCGCCATAGAAATAATCCGCATGGGTTGTTCCGTAAAGCGGAATACTCCTGCCGGCCTGAGCCCAGGAAGTTGCTTCCGGACTATGGGTATGTACGATCCCGCCAATCTCAGGATATCTTTTGTAAAGCTCCAAATGGGTCGGCGTATCGGAGGAAGGTTTGTAGGTTCCCTCTACACGGTTGCCCTCCAGATCCATAACCACCATATCTTCCCATTTCATGGTCTCATAATCTACCCCGCTGGGTTTGATCACAAAAAGTCCGGCCTCGCGATCGATGCCGCTGACATTTCCCCAGGTGTAGGTTACAAGTCCCCTGCGGGGAAGCTCCATATTCGCCTCATATACCTTTTTCTTCAATTCTTCCAGCATTTTATTTGTCCTCACGTTCATCCTAAGATCCGATGCTCAAACGAAATGTCTTTCCATCAGGAAACACCCAGGAAACACCGACAGTAGAAAACATCGACAGAAAGCACCGAATACCATACATGCAGAAGCCCCTGTCACACCAGCGTATCAACCGCTGCCTTCTCAACAGGGATCGTTGCCTTAAAGGTCTCCATAAACCGATCAAAGCCCCGGATCTCTTCTTCCTCTGCGGTAACGGTGACCCCCTTCTCACCGGCGAAGATCACTTCATTCAGGTAAGCAGACAGCGAAGTGGATTCGGCCGCCGCCATATAGAGCGCCAGAACCGCCATACCCCATGCTCCGCCTTCTCCTGCCGTTTCCATAACAGTGATCGGGCCGCCTGTTGCCGCCGACATGATGCGCTGTCCAACCTCCTTCGTCTTGAAGAAGCCGCCGTGGCCGTAAAGCCGGTCCACTCTCACGCCCTCTCCCTGCAGCAGGATATCCAATCCCACCTTCAATGTACTGACAGCGGAATAAAGATGCAGCCGCATAAAGTTTGCGAAGGAGAAATCCGCATCCACCTTTCGTGCAAATACCGGACGTCCCTCGGTAAATCCCGTTACAGGTTCTCCCGAGAAATAGTTAAAGCCTGCCAATCCGCCGCAGTCCGGAGCCCCGTCCAGTGCAGCGGTAAAGAGTGTGGTGTACAGCTTGTCCGTATCCACCGGCGCACCGATGGCATCCGCAAACTGACGGAACACATTCGCCCATGCGTTGATATCCGAAGTACAGTTATTGCAATGTACCATGGCCACGTCATCGCCCACCGGAGTCGTCACCACATCGATTTCCTCATGTACTTCCTTCAGTGCCCGCTCCATAACGATCATTGCAAAGATCGATGTGCCCGCAGATACATTTCCGGTACGGACAGCTACGCTGTTGGTGGCTACCATACCGGTTCCGGCATCGCCTTCCGGCGGACAGAGCGGAATACCGTAAGCAAGGTTCCCGCTGACATCCAGCTTTGCAGCTCCTTCTGCAGTAAGGGTTCCCGCTGCCTGCCCGGCTGTCAGCACCTTCGGCAGGATTTCCGACAGCTTCCATGAGAAACCGCGGTCTGCAACCAGAGCTTCGTATTTTGCAAGATAATCCTTGTTATAATTTCTGGTACGGCTGTCAATGGGGAACATGCCCGAAGCATCTCCGACGCCCAGCACTTTCTCCCCCGTCAGCTGCCAGTGAATATAGCCCGCCAGAGTCGTGAAGAATGTGATATCCGGCACGTGGGGTTCCTGATTCAGAACCGCCTGATGCAGATGAGCGATGCTCCAACGTTGCGGGATATTGAAGCCGAACTCCTTCGTCAGCTCCGCTGCTGCCTCTCCCGTCACAGTATTTCTCCATGTACGAAATGGTACCAGAAGACGGTCTTCCTTGTCAAATGCCATATAGCCGTGCATCATGGCAGAAAAGCCGATGGCAGAAGTGGTCCGGATCACCGTACCATACTTTGTCTGAACATCCTCCGCCAGCTGCTTATATGCATCCTGAAGGCCGGTCCAGATCATATCCAGGCTGTAGGTCCAAAGACCGTTTTCATACTGATTCTCCCAGGTATGACCGCCTTCCGCAATGGGTTTTCCGATCATATCCACCATAACCGCCTTGATCCGGGTAGATCCGAATTCGATTCCGATCGCGGTCTTCCCCGCGTCGATCATTTCTTTATAGTCCATATGTAACCCCCATAGTCTGTAATGACGAAAACAAAAACCCAATTTGGAATAAGTTCATGTAGTGTGCTCGTCGCTTCGCCATGCCGGCTCTCC
>CAMPAX010000044.1 GCA_946633495.1 uncultured Lachnospiraceae bacterium
TGATCATGATCACCATCGCGACGATCTTCATGGGGTGTCAGAACGTCTCGGCGCGGTATATCCGGGGCGTCTTCCGGCCGATCGAGATCAAAGATCAGATGATCCGGAAAGTAAAGGTGCTTCCGGTTCAGGACGTACAAACGATTCTTTGATCCCCATACGAAAAAGTCCCGTCGGATGCTGTCCTGTGGGACGCCTGGATGTATGGATCGAATCAAAGGATCTGAAATAATATTACAGAAAGAGGTTTATTTATGTCAGGACATTCCAAATTTGCAAACATCAAACACAAGAAAGAGAAGAATGATGCAGCCAAGGGCAAGATCTTCACGATCATCGGGCGTGAGATCGCGGTAGCCGTAAAGGAAGGCGGACCGGATCCTGCGAATAATTCCAAGCTTCGTGATGTCATCGCAAAGGCAAAAGCAAATAACATGCCCAATGATACCATCGACCGCGGAATCAAGAAAGCTGCCGGCGATGCAGGAAATGTAAATTATGTTGTAAACACCTATGAAGGTTATGGTCCCTCAGGAACAGCTATCATCGTCAGCTGCCTTACGGACAACAAGAACCGTACCGCATCCAATGTACGGAACGCCTTCACAAAAGGCGGCGGAAATGTAGGAACCACAGGCTGCGTATCCTATATGTTCGACGAAAAGGGACAGATCATCGTTGCTAAGGAAGACTATGATACAAATGCAGATGATTTCATGATGCTGGCACTGGATGCAGGCGCTGAAGACTTCTCCGAGGAAGAAGACAGCTACGAGATCCTTACCGCACCGGCAGACTTCTCCGCAGTCCGTGAAGCGCTTGAAAAAGCAGGCGTTCCCATGGCATCCGCAGAAGTCACCATGATCCCCCAGAACTACGTAACATTGACAGATGAAAAGGATATCAAGAATATTCAGAGAATCCTTGATCTTTTGGATGAAGATGATGATGTTCAGGCAGTTTATCATAACTGGGATGATGAAGAGTAACTATTTGCAGTAGCAAAAAGCAAGAGATCACCTGCGCGTGCTTGCACGCGAGCGGGTGATCTCTTGCTTTTTGTGTTCCTGCGAAGCAGGTACCGAACGAACCGCCGCGCCATAGAGCAGCGAAGCTGCGCCAGACGTGCGAAGCACGGATGCGGCGCGGCCGGGACGGTCGGTAACTGCAAATAGTTACTGGTTAGTTGGTTAGTGGATGCGGCGCGGCCGGGGCGATCGGCAACTGCAAATAGATAATAAAGTACCTGCAAATAGTTATGAAATAGTCCCAATACCCCCCGCGTCATATTCCCCCAGTGCCTTCTTCGTCAGTTCCACATCCGACGGGCACGGAACATACTCTCTGCCGTATTTCTGCCTTGTTTCGTCCCCCTTTCCTGTGATCAGGATCACCGTCGGCCCGGTACATTCCGCAATGGCTGCCCGGATCGCCTCACCCCGGTCCTCGATCATTTCCACAGGGCAGGAGACATATTGGGCGATATCTCTGGAAATCTCATCCACGGGCTCTTCCCCCGGATCCTCCGCACAGAGAAAGACCTTCCGGCTGTACTGTCCGGCGATGGTGCCGAGATCCCGGCGCCTTACCAGAGCTTTCTTCCCGGGACAACCGAAGACGGACAGGATCTCATGATCCGGATATTCCTCCCGCATGGAAGAGAAGAGCTTCTCAAAGGATAACTTATTATGCGCATAATCCACGATGGCAAGGATCTTACCATCGGCAGAGGAGAAGCACTCCATACGTCCCTTTGACCTTGCCCGGTAGAGACCGGATCTGATGAAGTTCAGAGGGATTCCGTAAACGTTGGCAATGGCAATGGCCGCCAGTGCATTTTCCACATTGAAAAGCCCCGGGACCGTCAGTACGAATTCCTCATCGAAGCGCTCGCATTTTACACGAAAATGAGTCTCTGCTCCCACCTTCCGGATGTCATAACCATAGACATCGCTGCCTTCCTTCCGACCGAAGGTAATGACCCGGTCGGATTCCTTCGCTGCTTCCATCACGTCCTCGAAACGGTCTGTGTCCGAACATACCAGAGCCGTCCTCGTCTGACCGAAGATCCGCAGCTTGGATGCAAAATAATCCTCCATGGACGGATGCTCGATGGGACTGATATGGTCCTCGGAGATATTCATGAAGACTCCCACATCGAAAGTGACCTCGTCCACACGGTTGTATTTCAACGCCTGGGAGGATACCTCCATGGTAAGGAAATCGATGTTGCTGTCCACCGCATTTCGAAAATGCCGCATAAGCTCGATGGATTCCGGCGTGGTGATGTGAGATTCCTGCAGGGTTTTTCCGTCGTAGGTGTCGATGGAGGAGATGACCGCACTTTCCGGTTCTTTGCGGTCAGCCAGAAAATCATCCAGGATCGCCTTCAGGTAATAGGTGGTGGTGGATTTTCCTTTCGTCCCCGTGATCCCGGTAAGATGCAGCTGGGTTGACGGAGAACCGAAGAAGAGATCTGCCAGGTATGGCATGGATCTTCGGATGTCGGATACCAGCATGGCCGGAAGAGAGGTGTTGTGGTAGAGGGTTTCGCTGACATAGCAGACCGCACCCCGTGCCTCCGCATCTGCCACATATTCCTCCTTGAATGCGGCTCCCTTGCAGACGAAGAGAGTACCGGGAGTCACTTCCCTGGAGTTGTAAGTAAGACCCGTGATCAGGGTATCCTTCACTTCCGGGAACTGTCCCTTTACCAGAAGATGCTTTTCCCGGAGTCTCCGGGCGTAGGATTCAAGTGTGTATTGTTTCATGTTGTGTCCTTTCGTTGTAAAGGATTTAGCTATAGTATTCCTTGAAATTCTTGTACTGACGGAAATGGTTCTTCCACATCCGGAGCAGCCGGTTCAGTTTGTTGTCGCCCTTCAGGAAGACCGGATTCACGTATTTCTTCTCGCGGAAGAGCCGGTTCAGCTTTGCAAGATTCTCTTCCTCGAAAATGTATTTTCTGGCAACTCCCTTCGGAACCATGAGCCAAAGATGTTCTGACTTCGGCGTTAAGAATTCCAGGGGATGATCGTAGACATATTCCTCCACCAAAAGCTTCGCGATATTAAGCCCTGAGCCGGTGACATAGTAATTGGATCTTCCCTGGCGGGTGTTGATCTCGAAGAATTTATACTTTCCGTCCCGACGGTCATACTTGATATCGAAGTTGGAGAAACCGATGTAGTTAAGATCCTCCAGTAAAGCCTTTACTTTGTCGTACAGGCCGCTCTTCGGTTCTGTGATGATCACGGCATGATTTCCCTTCCCGTGGGGAGTATGCTCCTCAAGGAGAACGTGCCCGAGACACATCATCTTTACACGGCCTTCGCGATTGGAATAGCAGGTAAGGACGTGCATATATTCATCATTTCCGGGGATCATGTCCTGAAGGATGAGAGAATCCGAATAGCCGGCCTCGTAGATCTCACCGATCACCTTCGACAGCTCTTCCCGGTTCTTGATGGTATACACCTTCTCCTGCGTGTCAAAGGGATGCTCCCAGTACTCGATGCCGTTGGAGGGCTTCAGGATGATGGGGAATTTGAAGGGAAGCTCCATGTTTGGATCCATGCCCTTCCTGAAAATGACGGTGGCCGGATGATCGATCCCGTGCTTGTCGCAAAGCTCATAGAACCGTTCCTTCTGCTGGAGGCTGTCCATCAGGGAAAAGTCGATGTAGGGCGCGATCACATTTTTCGGGAGCTGGTCCTTGATCTGGGACAGGGTGGCAACGTAAGAGTCGCCGCAGCCGATGGCCAGGATCTTTTTCTTTTTATGTTTATTGGCAAAGTCCGTAAGGGCAGGAAGGAGAACCTCCTTTTTGTCCATTTCCGGATTCGCACTGAAATAAGTGATCTTGCTGTTATAGCTGGGCCCGGTGGGGAACTTTCCGAACACGCGGGTTTTTACGCCATAGGCCTCGTAGAATGCACGGGCAACACTGTATGTGTTGATATCGCTGGCGAAAACTACAGGGATAAAAGGCTGGGCTTTGAATTCCATATCGATCCACCTTTCTGCTGCTGATTCGATGTTTTTTCTATCTGTGATTCGTGAAAAACAGTATATCACTTTCCGGCAAATTATGGTAGAATATTCTTAAATCTGTCCACATTCCATATGGAGACGAATCAAAAAATGGAAACATCGGCAAAAGAAAAGCATATGCTGGGGATCCTCGGCGGTATGGGACCGGAGGCTACCAGCGTATTATATAAGAGGATCACGGACCGGACGGTGGTGTCCTGTGATCAGGAGCATATTGATATACTGATCTATTCCCATGCGGGGCTTCCGGATCGTACCGGATGTATCCTGTGCGGAGAGGGAGAGCAGCTTTGGGAGAAGCTTTCAAAGGATGTACGCATGTTGAAGGCTGCGGGCTGTGAGTACCTTGCGATACCCTGTAATACCTGCCATTATTTCGGCGAACGGTTTCAAAAAGAAATGGACGGCCATTTCATCAATATGATCGAGGAAACCGCAAAGTATGTGGCAAGACGCCGCTACAATAAAGTGGGGATCCTTGCTACGGACGGTACCGTACAGGCGGATCTGTATCGGAAGGAGCTTCTGAAATTAGATGTGGAAGCGGTATATCCGGACGAGGAACGTCAGAAAGACGTGATGACGCTGATCTATGACCAGATCAAGCGGGGAGAGAAAGGCGACAAGCATCTGTTCCAGAAGATCGTGCAGCATATGCTCGGGAGAGGCTGCGAGGCGGTTGTCCTGGCCTGCACGGAGCTTTCGGTCTTTGCAGTGAATCATGAGCTTTCGGGAGGCTTCTATATCGATGCCATGGAAGCACTTGCGGAGCAGTGCATCGAAAAATGCGGAGGGGTATATTCTTATTGATCCTTCCGGAAATGTTTCAGGTAAACTATGAAAGCGAAAGGCAGTCTCATCTGAAAGAAGGGGGAGGGGTATGAAGAAGGTTGTGATCACATTGGCAAGACAACATGGATCCGGCGGACTGAAGATTGCAAAGCGTCTGGCGGAAGAACTCGGGATCTGCTGCTATGACAGTGAGATGTTCCGCCTGGTTTCAAATGATGACGCCATGCACGATAATCTTGTGGCACACGATGCAAGGATCAAGGATACCCATCTCTATGACGTGGCAAAGGCAACCTATGAGGAACACCCCGATGACGAACTTCGGGAGCAGGACGAGCTGATCCTTATGCGTAACATGTTTGAATATCAGTCGGACATCATTCGGAAACTGGCAAAGCAGGAATCCTGCGTCATCGTGGGGCGGTGCGCCAATTATATTCTGAAGGACCGGGAAGACACCATCAGCGTATTTATTCATGCCCCTATGGAATTCCGGCTGCGCCGTGCTTCTTCGATCCATAATCTTCCGGAGAAGGAGCTGGAAGCCTATGTCCGGAATACGGATGAAAGAAGGGCGAATTATTATCACAGCTACACCGGCGGAAACTGGCTGGATGCATCGAATTATGAGCTGTCCCTGGATTCCAGCCTTTTCGGGATCAGCGGCTGTGCGGAGATGATCGAGAAGTATCTGAAGATCCGATTCCCGGGGTGGGAAGACTGATACCGAAAGTGTTTGGAAATGTATCTGCATTATGTTAGAATCAGAATAACACAAGACAGTGTTGAGCGGGTTACAAAACTGTCGGAAATGAACATAAAAAGGAGAGTAGCAGCATGAAGAAAATCGCGTATATCGCATCCGAATGTGTACCATTCATTAAGACCGGCGGTCTGGCGGACGTTGTGGGGACCCTGCCTCATAAGTTCGACCGGAATGAATATGATGTGCGGATCATCATTCCGAAGTATATGTGCCTTCCGGAAAAATACCGGAACAACATGAAGTATCTCACACATTTCCATATGGATATCGGCTGGAAGCAGCAGTATGTGGGCGTCATGTATCTGGAATACGAGGGAGTACCCGTATATTTCATCGATAACGAATATTATTTCAACGGCTATAACATTTACGGCGATCTGAAATGGGATATCGAGAAGTTCTGCTATTTCTCCAAGGCGGCGCTGTCCATCCTGCCCAGCATCGGTTTTCAGCCGGATATCCTCCACTGCCATGACTGGCAGGCGGGTCTGGTGCCGGTATATCTTCGGACCATGTTCAGCAACAACCCGTTCTACAGCAACATGAAGTCCATCATGACCATTCATAACCTGCAGTTCCAGGGGAATTGGGATATTGAGACCATTCAGGATTATTCCGGACTTCCGGATTATGTATTTACGCCGGATAAGCTGGAGTTCAAGAAGGATGCTTCCATGCTGAAGGGTGGTCTGGTGTATGCCGATAAGATCACTACCGTGTCCAATACCTACGCTCAGGAGATCCAGACACCGTATTTCGGTGAAGGTCTGGACGGTCTGCTTCGGGCACGCTGGCAGTCTCTCTGGGGGATCATCAACGGCATCGACTACGAGGTTTACGATCCCGCCAAGGATAAGAAGATCCCGCATCGTTACAACATAAAGAATTTCAAAAAGGAAAAGGTAAAGAACAAAGTAGCCCTTCAGAAAGAACTGCATCTTCCTGAGGATCCGAATGCGTATATGATCGGTATCGTATCCCGTCTTACGGATCAGAAGGGCCTGGATCTGGTCGACCGCGCCATGAATGATATCATGACCGACGGGACGCAGCTTGTGGTTCTCGGAACCGGTGACCGTAGATACGAGGATATGTTCCGGTATTATCAGGGGATCCATCCGGCGAAGCTGTCCGCTAATATTTATTTCAGTGACGAACTGTCTCACAAGATCTATGCGGCCTGTGATTCCATCCTGGTACCCTCCAGGTTCGAGCCCTGCGGCCTGACACAGCTGATGGCGCTTCGTTACGGTGCTCTTCCCATCGTTCGTGAGACCGGTGGTCTGAAGGATACGGTACAGCCGTACAATGAGTTTGAGGGAACCGGAACCGGATTCTCATTTGCAAACTATGATCCGAGAGAACTTCTGAATACGATCAATTACTCCAAGCGGATCTACTTTGATGATAAGGAAGCCTGGACGGCGATGCAGAAGCGGGCTATGGAGCAGAACTTCAGCTGGAGCAATTCTGCGAAGATCTATGAGGAACTGTATAATCAGATCTGACGATCCGAAAAGGGACGGAATCGATCGAAATTACCTGCACTGTGTTCCTCGGCGGGACACAGTGCATTTTTTATGACAAAAAAACGGCAGGGGAGGAAGACTTTGGCTTTCAATGGAATCACCGTCAGCGCGGTGGCGGAGGAGATCCGCCGGCGTGCTGTGGGCGGAAGAGTGGTGAAACTGCAGCAGCCCGAGAAGGATGAGCTGCAGATCACAGTCAAAAAAGAAAAGGATACGGTGAGGATCCTGCTTTCCGCAGACGCGGGACTGGCCCGGACATGCATTACGGAGATACAGAAAGCGTCTCCCATGACTGCACCGTCATTTCTCATGCTGCTGCGGAAGCATATCGGCAGCGGGCGGCTGGTGTCGGTGGAGCAGCCGGATTTTGAACGGATCCTGGTGTTTACCTTTGAACATTTGGACGAGATGGGAGATCCATCGGAGAAAAGGCTCATCGTGGAAATGATGGGGCGTTACAGCAATCTGATCTTTGTGGACCGGGACGGAAGGGTGCTGGATTGTGTACACCGGGTCACACCGGATGTGAGCTCGGTCCGGACCGTTCTTCCGGGAGTACAGTATGAGGCGGCTCCCTCCCAGGGACGGCGAAATCCGCTGCAGGAGACGAGAGAAGGCTTTCTGGAAGCGCTTTCCCTCGCCAAAGGAACTGTGGCCAAGGTGATCCCGGGACTGTATACCGGGTTCAGCCGTATCACGGGAGAAGAGATGGCTCACCGGGCAGGGGTGACGGGGGATACCCATACGGAGGCACTTTCAGAAGCGGACAGATTTCGTCTTGCGGATGTATTTACGGAGCTTATGCAGAAGATCCGAAACGGAGAATATGCCCCCTGTGTGGCGTTTGAGAACGGGGATCCGAAGGAATTCAGTGCGTTTCCTCTGACCATATATCCGGAATCCGGACTTCGGAAGATGGATTCCGTATCTATCGCATTGGAAAGTTTTTATGACCTTCGGAGCCGGACAGCACTGATCCGTCAGAGGTCTGCGGATCTGAGGCAGGTGGTAAAAACCGCCATGGAACGGACGGCCAAAAAACTGGATCTCCAGCAGGAGCAGTTCCGGGATACAGAGGACCGTGAGACATACCGGGTTTACGGTGAGCTCCTGAACACCTATGGGTACGGGCTGAAAACCGGTGCAAAAGAACTGGTCTGTACCAATTACTATGACGGACAGGAGATCACCATTCCGCTGGATCCGACTCTTACTGCCGGAGAGAACAGCAAACGGTATTTTGAAAAATACAACAAGAAAAAAAGAACGTATACGGCATTGCTCACGCAGTTGGAGACCACCCGGCAGAATTTAGAATATCTTCGGAGTGTGTCACTGGCTCTTACCATGGCGGAAAATGAATCTGATCTTGCAGAGCTAAGAAGAGAGCTGCAGGAAAGCGGATATATCCGGTTCGGAGGCTCCAAAAAGGGGAAAAGGAAAGAGGCGCCGGCCCATCCTCTGCATTTTGTGACAGAGGACGGATATCATATCTATGTGGGAAAGAACAACCTGCAGAATGAGGCGCTGACCTTTGAATTTGCCAACGGAAATGATATGTGGTTCCATGCCAAGCAGCGGCCGGGCTCCCATGTGATCGTAAAGAGAAATGGGAGGGATGAACTGCCGGATCACATCTACGAGATCGCAGCCGGACTGGCGGCGTATTACTCTTCCGGGCAGGACGCACCGAAGGTGGAGGTGGATTATACGGAGAGGAAGCATCTGCACAAGTCTCCGGGTCAGCCGAAGGGATTCGTTATCTATCATACGAATTATTCCATGCTGGCAACGCCGGACCGGTCGCGGGTCAGGGAGGCGGAGTAAGGATGTGTTATGTTGTGTTTTAGTGTGTTTTTTGATACAATAGAAATCGGTTGGTCCGGCAAAAATAATATGATAAGAATTCAGGAGCAGAGACAGGAGAAGGATATGATTCAGAGTATGACCGGCTACGGCCGTGCCGAGTTGATCGACGAGAAGCGGAAGCTGATCGTGGAAATGAAGTCCGTAAACCACAGATACGCAGATATCACCATCAAGATGCCCCGGAGGCTGAACCGCTTTGAGACGGCGATCCGGAATGTTCTGAAGGATTATATATCCAGAGGCAAGGTGGATATCTTTATCACCTATGAGAATCTTGCGGAAGCAGAGATGGTGGTTCGCTATAACCGGGACATTGCTGCGGAATATGTAAAGTATTTCCGGGAGATGAGTGAGGAATTTTCACTTACGGAGGAGCTGAAGCCTACGGCGATCGGCAGATTTCCGGAGGTGTTCTCTCTGGAGGAATCCTTCGAGGAAAATGATGAGGAACTGTATCAGTGCCTGGAGCAGGTGGTTCGGGAAGCCGGAAAACAATTTGTGCAGGCCCGGACAATAGAAGGAGAGAATCTTGCGAAGGATCTTCTGGAAAAGGTGGAGGAGATGCGGCGGCTTGTGGACCGGATCGAAGCATTGTCTCCTGAGATCCTGGAGGAATATAAGAACCGGCTTCGGGAGAAGCTGGATGAATTTATTCAGCGAAATGATGTGGAAGAGGGCAGGATCGCGGCAGAGGTGACCATTTTCGCCGACAAGATCTGTGTGGATGAGGAGATGGTACGTCTCCGCAGTCATGTGGATGCGGTACGCGGGATCCTGAAGGAAGGCGGCGCCGTGGGGCGGAAGCTGGACTTCATCGTGCAGGAGATGAACCGGGAAGCGAATACCACGCTTTCAAAGGCCGGTTCTCTGGATGTGACGGATATCGGGATCGAGATGAAAACTTTGATCGAGAAGATCCGCGAGCAGATCCAGAATCTGGAATGATCCCGGGCATTACATAGGGTTGAATGGAGGATATGAGGTATGAATAAGAAGGGCCAGTTGATCGTTATCTCCGGATTTTCCGGAGCAGGGAAAGGAACCGTGGTAAAGCAGCTTGTGGAGCGGTATGGATACAGTCTGTCCGTCTCGGCAACGACACGTGCTCCGAGACCCGGAGAAGTGGACGGGCAGGATTATTATTTCAAGACGGAGGCGGAATTCCGGAATCTCATCGATTATAACGGGCTCATCGAATGGGCGCAGTACGTGGATAATTTCTATGGAACTCCGAGGAAATTCGTGGAGGATGAGATCGCGGCCGGCAGAGACGTGATCCTGGAGATCGAGGTGCAGGGTGCGGCGATCATAAAAAAACAGTATCCGGACGCCATGCTTCTGTTCATTACCACAAAAGACGTGGCAACCCTTCGGGAACGGCTGATGGGACGCGGTTCCGAGACGGAAGAACAGGTGGCAAAAAGGATCCGGCGGGCGGCAGAGGAGTCCGGTATGATCGACAATTATGATTATATTGTGATCAATGATGATTTGGACACTTGCATTTCTACCGTACATTCGGTTATAATGGGCGGTAAATGTAAACGCGAACGAAACGAGGAGTTTATAAGAAAGCTGCAGGACGATTTTCGGGAAGAGCCGTAATGGTCGGGAAGCAGGAAGAAGAGCCGTATGATTCGTTCATGCTTCATTCGGGAGTCCTTTTGGATCCGGTAATGGAGGAGAGGCGTTTATCCGAAAAGTTTTTTGAGTAGTGTCTGGCAAAGTAAAACCACGGACACTGTACTTGGAAAGGAGACGAAAAATCATGATTCATCCGTCATACACAGACCTGATGGAAGTTGTTAACAAAGAGGTAGAGCCGGGCGAGCAGCCGGTAGTTCAGAGCCGGTATTCCATCGTGCTTGCAACCGCAAAGCGTGCGAGACAGCTGGTTGCGGGACTGGATACTCCGCTGGTAGAGCATGCAGAGGGGAGAAAGCCCCTTTCTATCGCCGTGGACGAACTGTATCAGGGAAAGGTTAAGATCGTCGGCGACGAAGACTGATCGGGGAATCTGTCGAAGCTTTTCGTCGGCGGCAGCGGAACGGATCGTTCTTCCGGAAGAAGCTGCTGCAGGCAAAACTGAAAAATATATGGGGGATGTCATTCTGAGGAACGAAGTGACGAAGAATCCTGTTCGCAGGATACGAACCGTCTCTTGGCCGGGAATGACATTCCTTGTTTTTACCTGATGTTTGAAAGAAATGGATCGGCTCCGGGCTTTTTGATGAGGGGAGAATAAAGAGGAACTCTATGTACGCAGACGTGATCGTAGACATTTCCCATAAAGCGGTAGACAGGACCTTTTCCTATCGGATTCCGGAAGCTCTGGAGGAGGATGTGTCCGTAGGGACGCAGGTAACGATTCCTTTCGGACAGGGAAACCGTTCCAGAAGGGGATATGTGGTTTCTGTCAGTTCGTCCACGCCATGGGATCCGGAGAAAGTGAAGGATATCCTCGGGATCACCAGGGGCAGCCTTCCGATCGAGAGCCGGATGATCCGGTTGGCGGGATGGATGAAGGAGCATTACGGCTGCACCATGATCAGTGCGCTGGAAACCGTAACGCCCGTAAAGCAGAAGGTCCGTTCCGTGAAACAGAGGGTGGATGAAAGGCAGTTTGAACCCGAATTTCTTCCGGTGGAAAGCCTGAATGAGGAACAGAAACAGGCGTATTCCACCTTTGAATCGGACTTCGATGCAGGGCTGAGGAAAACATACCTTCTGCATGGTGTTACCGGAAGCGGAAAGACGGAAGTCTATCTGCAGATGGCGAAGCATGTGATCGAGCAGGGGCAGAAGGTGATCGTACTGGTTCCGGAGATCGCTCTAACGTATCAGACTGTGGCCCGGTTCCGAACCGCCTTTTCTGACCGGATCGCGATTATGCATTCCGGACTGTCCAGAGGAGAGAAATACCGGGAGTTTCAGCAGGTGATGGAGGGATCGGCGGATATCCTGATCGGCCCCAGATCCGCGCTGTTTGCTCCATTTACGGAGCTTGGACTCATCATTATCGATGAGGAACATGATACGGCTTATAAGAGCGACACCATGCCGAAATATCACGCCCGTGAGGTGGCTCTGGAACGCGGGCGGATGGAAGGCGCTGCAGTGGTGCTGGGCTCCGCTACGCCGGCGGTTGAAAGTTACCGGGAGGCAGAGCTGGGGAATTACACGCTTCTGTCTCTTCCGCACCGGGTAGAGGAACGGGCGCTGGCAGAGACAGAGATCGTGGATCTGAGAGAGGAGCTGAAGGAGGGAAACCGCAGTATCCTTTCCAGGAAACTCTTCTCGGAAATGAAGGAAGCATTTGAACGGGGAGAGCAGGCAATGGTCTTCCTGAACCGGCGGGGCATGAGCAGCTTTGTGTCATGCAGAAGCTGCGGGGAGGCGATCCGCTGTCCAAAGTGTGATGTATCTCTGGCACTGCACGGCAGGGATACGCTTCTTTGCCATTACTGCGGGCATACGGCCAAAATGCCGACACAGTGTCCGTCCTGTGGTTCGGGCCTGATCGGTGGGTACGGGATCGGAACCGAACGGGTGGAGCAGGAAGTGAAGAAACTTTTTCCGAACATTCGCACCATCCGAATGGATCGGGATACGACCCAAAGAAAAGGGGCGCATGGTGCGCTGCTTCAGGAATTTCATGATGGAAGGGCGCAGTGCCTGATAGGAACCCAGATGATCGTAAAGGGACATGATTTTCCGAAGGTCACGGTTGTGGGTGTGCTGCTGGCGGATCTTGGACTTTTTGACAGCGACTTTCGTTCCGGTGAACGGTGCTTTGATCTGCTGACCCAGGCCGCAGGCCGGGCAGGCAGGGGAGAACGTCCGGGACATGTGGTGATCCAGACCTATCGTCCGGAGCATTACGTGATCGAGACCGCGGCAACCCAGGATTACCTTCGGTTCTATCAGTATGAAATGGCCTACCGCCGTCTGCTGGGATATCCGCCGGTGACCCACATGCTGGGAATCCTGATCACCGGGAAGGATGAGAAGAAGGTTACCGAATTCTCGGATGCTCTGGCGGCAGGATTGAAAAGCTCTGCCGATACGGCTCCCATAAAAGGGATGGATCCGGCGGACGCTATCCCGGGGAGGAAGAATGATGGCGGCTTTGTGCTGACAGGCCCCGGAAATGCGTATATTTACCGATTGAACGAGATCTTTCGCAAGGTGATCTATCTACGCTCGGAACAGTTGGAGGTCCTGCTTCGGATCCCGGAGGAGCAGAAAGAATTTACGGATATGGCATATGAAAATGATGGGATCGAGGTACATTATGACTTTGATCCGATGCATATACTGTGATGACAAAGGCATATCACCCGGACCTTTGGATGTGACTTTGTTGGATGTAACTAAAGAAAAATTGAGTGATCAAAGAATTGAGTGATCGAAGAATTGAGTGATCAA
>CAMPAX010000045.1 GCA_946633495.1 uncultured Lachnospiraceae bacterium
TGAAGAGTATGAATGAGAATCTGCCGAAGAAGAGGGTGGAAACTCTGGCAGCGAAGGATTCCGTGAAGCTTACCAACCGGCAGGTGGATCAGAGGACCATGATCGGATATGCCTTTGCCATCCTTACCCTTGGATTTGTTTTTTCCGGTATTTTTGTGGCACAGACCGTCATTAACGAACAGAAGGATATGGTCTTTACCCGGATCCGTCTTACCGGACTTACGAGCGTAAGATATTTCGGAGCCAAGATCCTGTCAGGTGTGGTAGTGGCCTTTCTTTTGACACTGGTCATGACCGCCTGCTCCTTCCTCATCCCGGAGGAGAATTTAGGCGTGGGACGCATTCCGTTTATCCTGATGGTTTTCCTTTTGGGACTCATTTTCAGTACCTTCAGTCTGATGCTGGGGATCCTGTTCGGAAATATCATGAGCGCGAATATCGCGGCTTTTGCGGTCTGGAGTCTCTCCTCCATGCTGGCGGGACTTTACTTTCCGCTGGATTCCACTACAAATGCGGTGAAGGCGATCTCACACCTCATGCCTCAGAAATGGTTCCTCGGCGTCACGGAATATGTGATGACAGGAGACAGCAAAGGATATATAATATTAGCAGGTGTAACGGTGGCTTATATGGTGGTATTCTTAAGTCTTGGAAGTGTAGGGATCAGGTTCAGGAATAATGAATGAACGGGTGAGAGACAACTATTTCCTGGTCGTACGGATCGCACTCCTTGTGGCGCTTTCCGTATATGGCGTGATGAATCTGCTGGAATCAACAGGGGTATCCTTTCGGGTACTCCTGCTTGTTTCGTTTTACATAGGTATTATGGCGGTAAAAGAGCTGATTCCGATCGGGGGCAGAAGGATCCTTACGGCAGCCGGACTGGTGGTCTGGGCGGTGATCATTTCGCTGGAAGGAAAAGCCTTCTGGATGCTGGGCTTTTTTACCAGTTATGAATTCCTGTCTCTCTATCCGGATATCGATTTTAAATGGTATTTTCTGCCGTTGATCGGTATATTTGCAGATGTACCGGACAGTTTCCCCGTACGGATGGTTCTGGTCCTTCTCCTGGCAGGTCTTTACATCCAGCATAATTATGTCGTGGCCGTATATCAAAAGCAGATGAAAGAAGATGCGCTTACGGAGCAGAGCCTGAAAAAGGATATGCGGGAACGGGAGCTGGCAACACGGGAGGAACTTCAAA
The DNA here is from genome assembly GCA_946633495.1 of uncultured Lachnospiraceae bacterium. Lineage (GTDB taxonomy): Bacteria > Bacillota > Clostridia > Lachnospirales > Lachnospiraceae > Eubacterium_Q. Next base: position 1,205 of record CAMPAX010000045.1, read on the forward strand.
GAAGTGCGCTTCTCGCGGAAAACCAGATCTTAGAGGAGCGCTCGAAGCTGTCTCAGACACTTCACGATAAGCTTGGGCATAATATCAACGGTTCCATCTACCAGCTGGAGGGTGTGAAGCTTTTGATGGAGAAGGACCCGGAGAAATCCCGCCGGATGGTGCAGGCGGTGATCGATCAGCTCCGCACCGGAATGGACGAGATCCGGGCAATCCTGCGGAAGGAACGACCGGAGAAGAGAGATCTGGCGCTGCTGCAGATGTTTAAGCTTTGTGAAGACTGCAACAACAAGGGTGTAGAAACTGAATTCAAAAAGGAAGGAGATATCGGGTTGGTTCCGGATCCCCTGTGGGAAGTGATCCTGGACAATGCATATGAGGCAGTTTCCAACTCCATGAAATATGCCCGATGCAGTCATATCGATATCTGCCTTGTGGTGATGAATAAAATGGTGCGATGCAGCATTCGGGACAACGGGGTCGGCTGCAAGGAAGTGAAGGATGGTATGGGGATCTCCGGCATGCGGCAAAGAGTCCGGGCTGCCGGGGGAACGCTGGATTTTGAGACGGAGGCGGGATTTGCGGTTACCATGCTGCTGCCGATCCGCGAAGAGGAATAAGGAAAAGGGGAGGGCGAAAGCTCCCTGCCCGTCAGAAACTAAGATGCTCATTTCCGATACAAGTCAGGAGATTACGGGGGATTAATCATGGACAAGATCAAGGTGATCATTGCGGATGACAGTGACTTTGTGCGGGACGGCATGAAGATCATTTTGGATGTGGACGACGATTTCGAGGTGCTGGGCTGTGCTTCCAACGGGAAAGAAGCGATAGAAATAGCAGAGCGGACGAAGCCGGATGTTTTTCTGATGGATATCCAAATGCCTGTGATGGATGGCATTGATGCCACAAAATATATCGTGGAACATGATCTGGGGAAGGTTCTGATCCTCACTACCTTTGATGATGACGATCTGGTTCGTCGGGCCCTCAGCAACGGGGCTAAGGGGTATCTCATTAAAAATCATACGCCTGAGCATCTGAAGCAGATGATCCGGTCCGTTTATATCGGTACCGGTGTGATGGAGGAGGGAATCCTGGAATCGCTGGCCGGGAATACCGGAAAGGCGAACGGATCAAAAGCCGATGGCAGCGGCTTTGATCCCACAGGCTACTCGGAACGGGAGATGGATATTGTCCGTGCTGTCGCAGAAGGGCTTTCCAATAAAGAGATCGCAGCAAAGCTTTTTATCTCTGAAGGAACGGTGAAAAACTATATCACTTCCATTCTCTCAAAGGAGAACCTTTCGCACCGGACGGCACTTGCCGTTTACTATCTGACCGGAAAAAAATGACGGGAATAAAGTAAGTGCAAAAGTTGTGAAAATTCGGTATAATAAATAAGATAGAGAAGAGACTGCTGAGTCTGACTCAGCGGTCTCTTCCCGGTTGTGGAGTGCGGGAATTACGAATGACACGGAATGATAAACCGCCGGTCGATGAAACAGGATGTGCGCACCCTGGTTTTACAAATTTGGGATGGAACTGACTATGCAACGAAACAGTCTGTTTTTGAAAAGAGAATTTTTAAGGGCGTTGTTCCCTGTAATGTTATCTGTATTGGGGGGGACTGTAAATACGCTGATCGATTCTGCGTTTGTGTCAAGAAGACTGGATTCGGACGCATTGGCGGCTATCAGTCTGAATATGCCCCTGTTTCTGATCCTTTGTATGGTGGGGTGTCTATTTGGAGTTGGCTCTTTTATCGCGGCATCCCGGGCCATCGGGGACAAACACGAGGATCATGCAAAGGAGTATTTCCACACGGCGTTTCTGCTGACGGTGATCGTGAGTGCCTTCTTTATCGTGTCAGGCCTGTTTTTTTCAGATCAGGTGGCGGATGTGCTTTGCAGAGATGAGGACCTTTTAGACATGGTGGAGGATTACTGCAGGATCACATTGCTGGGAGCACTCCCCTATATTCTGGTTTATATCCCCACGTATTTCCTTCAGCTCAGCGGAAAATCGAAAGCCATGACGATTATGATGGCCATCATGATCGGGACGGACATTCTCCTGGACTGGCTGATGCTGTATGTTTTTGATGAGGGGATCGCAGGGGCGGCGGAAGCGAGCGTCCTGTCAACTCTTTTTTCAACTATATACGGTCTGATCGCGCTGCAGGGGAACGGTTCTCTGTTCCGGTTCAGCCTCAGGCATTTCCGGTTTCGCCGGATAAAATCCATTCTGCTTTTCGGAACCTCCTCCGCATTGGGAAGCCTTCTGGATGTAATCCGGATGCTGGTCCTGAATATGATCATATATTCAGTGGGAGGAACTGCGGCTTTGGCACTTTGGGCCGTGATCAACTCTCTGCTGGAACTGTCTCTGTCCATTACAGCCGGTATTCCCCGGACGGCAGCGCCCATGCTTGGCATTTATTTAGGCGGACATGATAATGAAGGCGTCCGCGGTCTGATGGGTCTCCAGATGCAGATGGGAATCCTGCAGTCATTGTTTTTTGCCATCATGATCGTTGTATTCAATAAACCCATCGGCGATTTTTTCAAATTAGAGCAGTCCGTGCTGGTTCCTTTCATCTGCCTGGGTGTTTCTGTGATCCTGGAAACCTTCTGTTCCATCCTGGGATCCTATTACAATGTTGCAAAGAGAGTTTTTCTTTCCAATTTCGTCATGATTATGAGGACCTTCCTCTTCGCAATCGTCTTTGCCCAGGTCATGTACATCAGACACTGGCTGATCTGGCTGTTTTTACCCCTCAGTATGGCGATGACCCTTCTGGTGACGGCACTCATCACCAGAAGAATGGTAAAGAAGACCAGGGGGGAAGATCATGAGCTTTCCTCTATTCTGCTTCTGGATGATTATCTGGAAAAGAATCACAAGGTGAAGGGCTTCTCCATTACGTCTTCCACGGAAGGAATCTGCAAGGCCAGTGAGGACATTATTGATTTCTGCACAGAGCATGGCATGGATATGAAGATGGGAATGCGTCTCGGACTGGCCATGGAGGAAGTGATGACGGTTATGGTACAGAAATCCCTGGAGAAAGAAGAGGATCCCGTGGATGTACGGATCTATTCCATGAATGACAGTATCGGCGTATCCATCATGTGTTCCGGAAAACCCTACAACCTTTTCAAGGAAGCCATGGACAGTGAAGACGATTTCAATATGGGCGTTCAGATGATCGAGAAGTTGTCAAAGGACTGCCATTATACCTATACACTGGGGATGAACATTCTCACTGTGGAATTCTGATCCTTCGCTTTATGGGCCGGGAGGACAGATATTACTTTGATAGATATGGGAGGGTAAGATGAATTATCTGACCAACAGTCTTTATCCCCTGCTTACCGGGGACTATAAGGAAGGCGTAACGGATTTGGACCGGCTGATTACTCCTGCAATCTTAAAGATCTTTCGAACAAAGACCGAAGGGTTTCAGAAGAAATACCGGTTCCCGGAACTTTCGAAGGAACAGAAAAAGAAAATCCGGGAGTTTTACCGGCCGTATGAGAAGGTGGATCCCCTCTGTCATCAGGTATGTACCGGACGGTCGGGGAAGTTCTATCCGGAATATATCTCCGAGGATATGTTCTATCGCAGGATTGAGCCCTTTTACACGGACCGGCTTGCCTCGAAGTATCTGGATAATAAATGCTTCTACTACCGGTTCTTTTCCAATGTCCGCCTGCCGAAGCTCTATGTTATGCGGATCGGAGGCTTCTGGATGGACAGTGAGTTCCGACTGATCAGCTTTGAGAAGGCGGAGGCCATCGTGGCAGAGCAGGAAAGCTCTGTTCTGAAATACGCAGTATTCTCCGAATGCGGCCATGGCGTATTTTTTCTGGAAGGGAAGGACCGCGCGGCAAGATTCCGTAAGATTGCAGAGGAAGCAAAGCAGGATCTGGTTGTTCAGGAAACGGTAAAGCAGCACCCGGCCTACGCTGCGCTTCATGCTTCCTCCGTGAACACCTATCGGATCATCTCACTCCTTACAAAGGATGAAGGAGTGAAGATCCTGGCTTCCGTGATCCGTATCGGAGCCGGAGACAGCCGTGTGGACAATCTCTATACCGGCGGCGTTCTGGTGGGTGTCGGCGAGGGAGGCCGTCTCGGGAACATAGGGGTTTGCAGTGACGGGAGAGTGACAGAGGAGCATCCGGATCTGCATTACCGTTTTCAGGAAATCCTTTTGCCGCATTATGAGAAGGCACTGGAGCTGGTAAGACGCGCCCACGGCATCATGGGGCACAACCGGATCGCCCACTGGGATGTGGCGGTGGATGAAACCGGGGAGGCAGTGCTGATCGAGACGAATCTGGCTCTTGGCTCTATCGACTGTATCCAGGTCTGCTCCGGGCCGCTGTTCGGAAAAGATACACAAAAGGTCCTGAATGAGGTATACTATGACAGGAATGGAAGAAAGAGACGCCGGCCCTTTATTCAACTGAATGAGAGAGACCGATTCGCGATCCGGGATAATCTTCTGGGAATACTCGGGGCCTATTACAAACAGGGGTATACGAATATCGTACTCCTTAAAAATGCGGCCCTTCGCAGGATCGACCGAAAGCTGATCCGCAATGCCACAAAGAAGTACGATTACCCGAAACTCACCCGGGAGCAGATAAGAAAGATCCGGGCATATTACCGTCCCTACGTTCCAAAGGTTCAGACGGAATCGCACCGGGTATACACCGCAAAATCCGGAACCTTCTTTGCAGAGTATCTGCCGGAAGATATGTATATGTGTGATGTGGACCGGTATCTCAGTGACCGGGAGCTGTCCTATTACTTAGATAATAAATGCTACTATTACCGGCTTTTTCCGGAGGCAAAGCAGCCGGAGGCCGTCGCCATGCGGATCGGCGGAGTGTGGGTGGATCAGGAGTATCAGCCCATTTCCCGTATGGAAGTCGCCAGGAGGGTTTTTGCCGAACCGGAGGTGGTGATAAAAGGTGCTCAGGGTTCGGAAGGCGGAGCAGACGTACATTTTCTTATGCTTAGCGATGCGGGACCGGAGGGAACCTCCAGGAGAGAACGGCTTACACGGCTTTCCGAGGTGATCCGTACGCTGAAAAGGGATATCGTGATCCAAAGGTCTATCCGGCAGCATCCGGATCTTGCAAGGCTTCATCCGGAATCCGTGAATACTTACCGGATCATTTCTCTTCTGATGGAAGGGGAGGTGGTGATCCTCAGCCGGACGCTGAAGATCGGTGCCGGGACCCGGCGGGTGGATAACGGCTGTTCTAAGGGAATCTACTGTGGGATCGATGAACATGACCGGCTGAAAAATAAAGGGTCTCTGGATGACGGCGCCGTGTCCGAGGTGCATCCGAGTCTCGGATATCCCATCGAAGGGATACCGGTTCCGTGTCTGGAAAAATGCATGGATCTGGTGAAGAGAATCCATCCATTTATGGGGCATCATCGTCTCATATCCTGGGATGTGGCGGTGGACAGCGAAGGGGATGCAGTATTGATCGAGGCGAATCTTTCCCTGGGCGGAAGCGACGATGTTCAAGTGCTGGACGGACCTTTATTTGGAGCATATACAAGAAGGGTGCTGGATGAAGTATACGGATATAAAAGCAGACATAAAAAATGAATCAGCGCTTTATCCGGAACTGGATCTGTACCGGGAATCCTTCCGGGAGAAAAATGAGTCCGTCCTTCTGGAAATCCTCCGTCGGAACCGGACTACGGAGTTCGGCTCTTTGCATGGGTTTTCGGATATCAAAAATGAAGCGCAGTATAAGACGGCTGTTCCTGTAAGTGTCTATTCGGATTACCGGGAAATGATCCGGAGGATGCGGAACGGAGCAAAGGATATTATCACCGCGGATCCGGTGTATTGCTGCCTGGTGACTTCGGGCTCTACGGAGGCGGGAAAGCTGTTCCCTATTACCACAAAGGCTTTGGAGATCTATGGAGATGTGATGGACCGGTATCTTGCCGGGCGGAGTAAAAAGGAGGAAGGAAAGCGCTTTTTCCTTTCGTTCCTGGTGGCGGATACCGACAAAAAATGCAGAGAAGAGGACGTCATGCTCTTTACCTCTTCCTACTACCGGTATCTCTATGAGCAGGGAATCCTGAATGTGGAGAAGATATCGGGTGGAAGGTATCTTAACTTCTTCCCGAATGCCTGTGACTACCTTTACGCAAAGCTGTGGATAGCGTTTGCGGACGAAAATATAAGCTCCATGGAGTCTGTTTATCTGTATGATTTCCTGATCTTTTTTCAGTACATGGAGGATCATTATGACGAGGTGCTCTCAGATATGGAAGCCGGGCGGATCCCGTCGGAGAAGGGCTTTTCCGAGGTGGAGCGGAAGGCACTTCTGGATCTTACGGTCAGTGAGGAACGACTTCGGGCAGTTCGAAGAGAATGCGGGAAGGGGTTCCTGAACATAGTAGAGCGTCTCTGGAATAACGTTGGGATCATCAGCGGGATCGGAAGCAAGGCCTTTCAGGTGGAGGAGATCTCGATCCGAAAATACATCGGTGAGCTTCCGGTATGGCATTATATCTATGCAGCTTCGGAGTGTGTCATGGGAGTGCCGGTGAAGCAGGACAGCTATGACTATATTCTCTATCCCGGGACTGCATACTATGAATTCAGGGAAGAGAACACAGACCGGATCCTGGGAGGATCGGAGCTTGTCACAGGGCAGGTCTATGAACCGATTATTACTACATTTTCCGGACTGTACAGATATGCCATGGGAGATGTACTCAAGGTGACGGGGTTTTACGGGGAACTGCCGGTATTCCGGTTTCTCCATCGAAAGAATCTGGTGATGAATATCGCGGGAGAGAAGCTGGACATGGAGCTTTTGGACCGGGCGGTAAGGTACTGGGCCAGGGACCGGAAGACACCGGTATGGCAGTATTTCTTCTGCGAGGATTATAAAGTCGTTCCTGCGGGATACCACGGTGTGATCGCGCCGGAGGACGAAAAGATGTCTCCTTGGACTCTGGATGAAGAGGAGGAGGCAAGGCATTTTGACCATCTGCTCTGTCTGCTCAGCAGGGACTATGATGAGCTTCGGAACCTGGGATCCATATCCCGGGTGGAGCTTTCTTTCGTGGATAAGAGTACCTTTATGAAGATCAGCTCCAGGCGGCCGTCCATGAGCGGTCAGACAAAACCTCAGCATATCTGGCGAAGCGTATGATCGTCCGAGGGAAAGACGAGAGTGGGTCGGTCAATCATTTTTTGCCTCGCAAAAGCCGGTAAGATTCTACGCTTCGCTTAGAATGACAAGCGGGTGTTTTTTGTAAGAAAATAATACGGAGTACGTTTCGTACGGGGTATCAAACAGGGAGGAGTTATGGAAAAAGAAAATGAGTGGTTCGAGGTGAAAATGCGAACAGGAAAGCTTTCAGTAAAATTCATGACAGTTCTTTTTTGTATGGGCCTTTTGATCTATGGAGGTGTCCTGATCGTCGGTCGTCGTCTGTATGACAGATCCATCAAGGAGTACTACAACATGATGGCCTATGATGCTGCCGGAATCGCCATGGATTATTTCGGAGCGGACAAGCTTGCGGAATATGCGGCAGTGGCTTTGGATTACAGCCGGGGAAAGGTTGAAGAAGAGGAACTGAAGAAAATCACTGAGGATCCGGTCTATCAGCGGAATCTGGAGCTGATGAAAGATCTCCGTGTAAATATGGATGCAAATGATGTATTCATCGTTACCCTGGACATGGATGTTATGAATGCGTATACCGACGAGACCTACGAAGCTAAAACCTGGACACCTTTGGTTTATCTCGCGGATTGCTATGAGGTTCCGGAGGATAACTTCCTTCTGGGAGATAAGGGTATGATCCTTTCCGAGTTCCGGGAGGCAGTGGCAAATTCCTATAAGAGCGGTAAGAAATATGAGGAGTTTTACCTTGCAGACGGAGGCTTTGGTTTTAACCTGACCGCCATGCTGCCTATCGTGGTAAATAATCAGACGGTTGGCTTTGTGGGCGTGGAGATTCCCATGCGTACATTGGATGATAACCTTACCACCTTCGTAGTTCGTATCTCGTTGGTAACCGGAATCGTGGTTCTTATCAGTATACTTGCGGCCATCGCCCTGTTCTACAAGATCGTTATCGCTCCGATCAAACTTTCGGCAGCAGAAGCACGGGCCTTTGTGGACAATAATACCCAGGTTTCCGAGAAGCTGAAGACCATTAAGACCGGTGATGAGATTCAGGTGCTCAGTGAAAGTCTTCTGCACATGGAGATCGGTATCAACGAGTATATCGATAACGTAAAGCGCCTTGCGGCAGAGAAGGAGAGGATCGGAGCCGAGCTGAACATCGCTACCGAGATCCAGGCGAATATGCTGCCAAGCACTTTCCCGGCATTTCCGGATAAAAAGGAATTCGACCTTTACGCCACCATGGATCCGGCGAAGGAAGTCGGAGGCGACTTCTATGATTTCTTCCTGATCGATGATAATCACCTGGGCCTGGTTATGGCGGACGTATCGGGTAAGGGCGTTCCCGCGGCACTTTTCATGGTGATTGCCAAGACCCTTATTAAGAACCGCGCATTGATGGGAGGTTCTCCGTCGGAGGTTCTCGCTTATGCAAATGATCAGCTCTGCGAGGGCAACGGGGCGGATCTGTTCGTAACCGTCTGGTTTGCCATCATTGACCTTGCCACCGGCAAGGGTGTTGCGGCAAATGCCGGTCACGAACATCCTGTGCTAAGGAGAGCTGACGGAAAGTATGAACTGGTGGTTTACCGGCATTCACCGGCTGTGGCAACCATGGAAGGTATGCGCTTCAGGGAGCATGAGTTCCAGCTTTATCCGGGTGACCGTATCTTTGTTTATACGGATGGTGTGGCGGAAGCAACAAATGCGAAGAATGAACTCTTCGGTACAGACCGGATGCTGGAGGCTCTGAATAAGAATGTGGATGCATCTCCGGAGAAGCTGCTTCCGGCGGTTCGGAAAGAGATCGATCGATTTGTAGGAGCATTCCCGCAGTTTGACGATATCACCATGCTTTCCCTGCACTACAAGGGCACGCAGTAAGCCGGATTAGCCGGATCAGATGGAGCATTTACGGAGAATACCTTGCACGTATGACGTGAAAGGTTGGAGGAAGATATAATATGGACCGGAAGTTCAGAAAGGTTCAAAAGAAGAAGCGTAGATGGGGATCCGCGCAGCTGATCCCCATCAGTTTTCTGGGAGCGATCATCGCAGGGACACTGCTGCTCATGCTCCCATGTGCAAAGGAAGGGCCGGGCAGTGCGGATCTTACCACAGCATTTTTCACATCCACCACGTCCATCTGTGTGACCGGACTTGTGGTGGTGGATACATTTGCGTATTGGACTCTGTTCGGCAAGATCGTGATACTGATCCTGATACAGCTGGGCGGACTCGGTATTATAGCCGTGACATCAATCCTGATGCTGCTGGTTCATAAGAAGTTCAGTCTCTCTCAGTCGCTGCTGATCCACGATGCATTTAACCTGAATACCATGGATGGAGTTCTCCGGTTCCTGGTGGCCGTCTTTAAGGGCACCTTTGTGGTGGAAATGATCGGTGCAGCGGTGTACTGCATCGAATTCATTCCTCATTTCGGAGCAGTAAAGGGAATCTGGTATTCTGTGTTCACATCGATATCCGCCTTCTGTAATGCCGGTATCGACATCCTTGGACCGGACAGTCTTGTCAGCTATCAGAGCAATCCGCTGATCCTCTGCAATACCATGATACTGATCGTGATGGGAGGTCTCGGATATGTGGTCTGGATCGATATCTTCCGGAATCTGAGACGGGGGATCAAAAAAGAGTATTCCCTGCGGACCGTCATCAAGCATCTGAATGAACACACGAAATTAGTTCTTGTTCTGACGCTGTCGCTGATCCTCTTCGGAGCCATCTTTGTCTTCGGTCTGGAGTATAACAATCCGGATACCATAGGAGAGATGTCCTTCGGCGACAAGATCCTGAACAGTATATTCCAGTCGGTAACCTTCCGTACGGCGGGATTCGCGGCGGTGCCGCAGCAAAATCTGATGGAGAGCACCAGCTTTTTGGGTTGTATCCTTATGTTTATCGGTGGTTCACCCGTGGGAACTGCCGGCGGCGTGAAAACGGTGACCTTCTTTGTTATGATCATGAACGGAGTATCATTTATCCGCAACCGAAATGAAAATGTGGTTTTTGGAAGAAAGATCACATCGTCCATGATCAATAAGGCTTCTGCTATCATCCAGGTCAGCCTTGTGGTCACCATCGCAATGACAGTTGCCATCATGGTAACGAATAAGGTAGGGCTGGTGGACGGAATGTACGAGACCTTCAGCGCTACGGCTACCGTGGGACTTTCCCGGGGACTGACGCCCTCACTGAATACTGTCGGGCGATGGATCATAATCGCAGCCATGTACCTTGGACGGATCGGACCCATCTCCATGGCATTGTTCTTCAAATACGATACGGAGAACAAGAATAAGATCAGTTACGCAGACGGAAAATTTTTCGTAGGATGATCGTGCTTTGTACGTATCTGAAACGCATAGATCATGAGATAACGGAACAGATTAAGGAGATCACAGAAAATGGCGAAATCAATCGCAGTGATCGGCCTCGGCCGATTCGGAAAGAAGCTTGCATGCACTCTCTATGATATGGGAGGCGATGTTATGGCGGTGGACAGGGATTCGGAGATCATAGCAAGTATCGCCGACCATGTGACCTACGCCATCGAAGGAGATGTCTCAAATGCCGATGTGGTGAAGGGACTGGGTCTTCGGGAAATGGATGTGGTGGTGGTTGCCATGGGTTCGGATGTGACCTCCAGCATCATGGCGGTCATGATCGCAAAGGAAGAGGGGGTTCCAACTGTCATAGCTAAAGCAAAGGATCATCGTATGGGACAGATCCTGAAGAAGATCGGCGCGGACAAGATCATTTTCCCGGAGGAGGAGACGGGGCTTCGCACCGCACGGATCCTGATGTCCGATTCTTTCCTGGAATTCTTCGATATCGATGACAATCTGTGCTTGCTGGAGATCAAGCCGAAGCCGGAATGGATCGGCAGGAACCTGATCGAGTTGAATCTTCGTGAGAAATACCGCATCAATGTAGTGGCTGTGAAGGATCATAGTGAGATGCGATCTTTTATCGATCCGTCACGTCCGCTGGAGGAGGATACCGAGCTTCTGGTGATCCTGGAGAAGGCAGATCTGAATCTGCTTAAGTGAGAGAAGAATCTTCTAAATGTGAAGAAGCTGAGAGTGGTGAATACGGTTATGTTTTTAAATCTGTCAAATCATTCATATGAAACCTGGTCAGAGAACCAGAAGAATGCGGCAAAAGAACATGGGGAGATCGTGGATTACCCATTTCCGGCGGTAGATCCGATGGCCACGAAGCAGGAGATTGAGCAACTCGCGGAGAATGTTGTGCGCGAGGTAGTGGATCTCGCTCCAAAGATCATCATGTGTCAGGGGGAATTTACACTTACATACCGGTTGGTAAAAATGCTTCAGGAGGCCGGATTCCTTGTGGTTTCTGCGTGCAGTGAGCGGAATACAACCATCATTCAAAGAGAGGATGGGAGTACGGTAAAGCAGATTGGATTCGAGTTCCAACAGTTCCGGGAATATTGATGAAACCGCTCCCTGTTAATGGAATACAACGGGAAGGCGCGGCTGCTGTGAGATCACGGTGAACGTAGGTTCTTCTTCCACCGGACGAAACTGTTCATTTGGATCGGTTACGTCCTTGCAGAAAACCGGGGTTCCGTCTCCGGCTGAAAAGGCACGGACATAATCCTGTATCGTCTTTATGGGATAGGGAAAACGCATCCCTCCCATGGTATGCTGCGTCAGATGATGGATATCGGAACCTGCCGAGGGAAGAAAACTGTGTTCTTTAACATAACGGTATGCCAGCGCATCCTGCCAGGGAGGATTCCCGGCATTGTAGATCTCTGCACCGTCTGAGACCGATGGTGTGAGGTGGATCGTAGACAGATAGTACCGATCCCGATAAGGGTGA
>CAMPAX010000046.1 GCA_946633495.1 uncultured Lachnospiraceae bacterium
AGTATCAGCATCAGTGGTTCCGTAAATGGTCTGAAGTATTCGGACGGACACGTAAAGATTTCTGTTGTCAGCAGCAGTGGATTGGATCTGACACAGTATTATCAGAATTCTCTTAGTGTGTCTCTGACACCCGAAAACTGACCGGATCCTTCCGCTGGTTCGGAAAGATAGCATGTGGAAGGAAACCGGGTCTATGAGGATGGAACTGTGACAGGCAAGATCATTAAGGGAATCGGCGGATTTTACTATGTGGCCGCCGAGGATGGAAAAGTGTATGAATGTAAGGCCAGGGGCGCGTTTCGGAAAGAGAAGCTGCGCCCCCTGGTCGGAGACGACTGCGAGTTATCGGTCCTGGATGCGGAGGCGTGCCTTGGCTCTGTGGATCGGATCCTTGCACGTCGGAATGAACTGATTCGCCCGGCGGTTGCAAACACCGACCAGGCGATTGTCATTTTTGCGGCATCAAAACCCGAACCGGGAGAACGGCTGATCGACCGGTATCTGGTGGGGATGTCCTATGTGGATATGCCGGTGATCCTTGTGATCAACAAGGTGGATGCCGAAAGAAAACGGGCGGAGGAGTTAAGAGAGTTATATGAGCAGGTAGGATATCGGGTCCTGCTTACCTCCGCGAAAACCGGTGAGGGTGTGGACGGACTGTCGTCCCTTCTGGAGGGAAAGACCTCGGTTCTTTCCGGCCCTTCCGGCGTTGGGAAGTCTTCTCTGATGAATGCGGTTTTTCCGGGATTTGAAGCAAAGACCGGTTCCATCAGTGAGAAGATCGGCAGGGGGCGGCATACCACGCGGCATTCGGAACTGATCCGGGTGGCGAAGGCTACGTATCTATGTGATACGCCGGGCTTTTCCTCGGTGGAACTTCCGGAGCGTATGACGGAAGAGACTCTGGAGCTGTGTTTTCCGGAATTTTCGGAATATATGGGGACCTGCAGGTTCGGTACTTCCTGCCGCCATATGGCAGAGCCGGACTGTTCCGTGAAACGGGCGGTGGAAGAAGGACATATCAAAAAAAGCAGGTATGAAAGCTACCTGGGGTTACAGGAGATCTTACGCAGCAGGAGGAAATCAGAATGGAACTGATACTTGCCCCATCCATGCTCAGTGCGAATTTTGCACACATGGAGGAGGATCTGAAAAAAGCGATGTCACAGGGCGTGAAATGGCTGCATGTGGATGTGATGGATGGCCATTTTGTGCCGAACATTTCTTTCGGACCCCCGGTCATCTCCAGCGTTCGGGATGTGCTTCCGGATGCTATGCTGGATGTGCATATGATGGTGAAGGAACCCAGCCGGTTTATCGAGGATTATAAGGCCTGCGGTGCGGGACAGATCACTGTTCATGCGGAAGCAACGTCACAGCTCTTCGGAACACTTCAGGCGATCCGTGAGGTGGAGCTTCGGGCGGGTGTTGCGATCAGTCCCGCGACACCGGTCACGGATATCGAGCCGGTACTGGAGCTTTGCGATATGGTGCTGGTCATGAGCGTGGTCCCCGGGTATGGCGGACAGAGCCTGATCCCGGAAACCCTGGATAAGATCCGGCAGCTGGTACGGATGAGAGAGGAGAAGGGCTTATCCTTTGATATCCAGATCGACGGAGGAGTGAAGCTGTCAAATCTGGAGGAAGTGCTGGATACCGGCGTCAACGTGATCGTTGCCGGTTCGGCCATATTTAAAGGTGAGATCGAAGAAAATGTGAGAGCATTTCTGGATAAAATGTCCGAATATTCTGCTAAGAAGATGTGAACGCTTCCTGGGAATATGGGAGAATAAAGCAATAATAAGGCAATAAAAAGGCAGGTTATGCTGCCGTGGAAATACATCGATGAAACCGTATGAGAGAAAGTGAACGATTCAACTGTAAAGTAAAAAAGCAAGGACTGCATGGCTGTCATGCGGTATTGGTTGCGGGAGGCACGGCAGATCCGGAGCTGATCAAAGAAATCTCCCGGGACGTACGGGAAGGGGAATCCCCTTTTCTTGTAGGGATTGATGCCGGGGTGCTTCGGATCGAAGAGATCGGTGAGATTCCCGACCTGGTGGTGGGGGATTTTGATTCCGTGGATCCGGATACCGGGCGCAGGATTCGGGACACCTATCCGAACCGGCTCATTTTGGACCCGGTGAAGGATGATACGGACATGGAGGCGGCGGTGCGGCTGATGATCAGGAAAGGTCCGGTCCGCGTGACGATCCTGGGTGCTACGGGCGGACGGCTGGATCATACTCTGGCGAATCTGAGGCTCCTGCAGCTTTTTTCGGATGCCGGGATTCCGGCGGCTCTTTTGGACAGACAGAACCGGATCCGTATCCTGACAGGGCCGGAAAGAATAAGAATCAGCAGGAAAGACCAGTACGGGAAGTATATCTCGCTGCTTCCTGTGAAAGGCGATGTGGAACATCTTTCCCTTCGGGGATTCAAATATGATCTGGAGGATGGCGTGCTCCCGCTGTTCAGCAGTCTGGGAGTCAGCAACGAGATCGTGAATGCGGAGGGGGAGATTGAATTTCCTTCCGGGTATTTATATTTGATGGAGACAAGAGATGGCATTCCGGGTGAATGATAAGAGAATCGATATGACTCAGCTGAATCAGAAGATGCGGCAGGGCAGAGGTACGGGAAGTGCTGTCAGTCTGTCCTCGGTCGGCGTCCTTCTGATGGTGATCGTTCCCTGGCTGGTTTATGACAAGGGAGCCGGGGCGGCATGGATCGCCATCGGCTTTTTTGTGGGAACCCTTCTCCTCTGGCTGGCATATTCATACCGTCTGCTCAGATTCTCTCTTCTGCAGAAAGAGAGGTTTACCCTTTCGGGATTCTTCAGCGCCAGGTACCGGGAGGAAAAGCCGGTGATCCGCAGTGTCATGTCTGTGTGCTTAACACTGTTTTTCCTTTTCGTGGCAGCAACGCTGCTGTATGGGATCGCTGAATTTGCGGAGGCGCTTTTTGGTTCTGATAGGATTTATATTGTGATCGGGATCACGCTGATCTCTACGGGACTCTTTTTTGTGCTGGGACGCGGAGGCCTCTGCCTGGCGGAGCGATGGATCGCGGCGCTTGTGCTTTTTGCTCTTGTCGCTCTGAATCTTTCTATCTACCGGATCCTGGGGATCGAGCGCATTCTTGAAAATATCTTTCACAGCTGGGCGGCAGGTTCGGTCAGTGAATACGTGAACGTCGGATATCTGGGAGGAGAGAGTCTGTCTGTTTTTGGGATGCTTTCGCTTTTCTCTTATGGATTTCTTGTCCTGGGAAATCCCCTGGCTCTTTCCCGGTTTCAGCGATCCGACCGTGCAAGGACGATCCACAGGTCCAGAAGATGGGCGGTCATCTTCAGTATTCTTACCTTGTTTTTATCGGTTCTTACCGGAGGTATGCTCAGGGCGGCACTGTATCCTGCAAACATCAAGACCGTAAAGGAACTCTATCTTTGGATCATGAAAGAGGATGCGGATCGGGGATTCCTGTTCCATCTGGCGGGACTGATCTTTGTCGCGGCTGCATTTCTCCTTGTCCTGGATCTTCTTCATAACTGTCTGTTAAATGCGACCGAAACGGTATATGAGGATCTCTATCCCGTCATAGCGAGAAGAAGGAGAAAAGATAAGAACACGGAACGAAAAGCCGTATCCCTGATCCTGGTCTTTGCGGAGATCATTGTATGCATTCTTGCCCTGGAAGGCGGAAATTACCTCTATACGGTATCTCTCGATGCCATGGTGATCCTTGCGGCCGGACTGGCCCCGGCCATGATGCTTTCCCTGCACAGCAGCCGTACAACGGCTGTGGGATGTATCGCTGCTTTTCTCGGAGGAATGGCATTTGCGGCCTGCTGGATGTTCGGAAAATGGATCCCATTGGATAAGGTGTCAGACACCTGGCAGACGATGCAGGAATTCACCGGCTTTGCGGCGGTTCTGCCGGGTATGATATTCGGATTGATCGCCGGGAAGATCGGTTCCGCTGCGTCTGAAAAACCGTCAGAGCAGATCGGAGAGGATTTCGAGAATGTGAGGTACCGGCTTGTGTCCGGAGTGCATACGGATTGATAATAGCAGAAAAGAACAAAGCACCCGGTTCCGAACCCGAGTGCTTTGTTGATATACATTATCAAATAAGGTGAGAGAGTTATGAAAAAACTATGGTTTTAATATAATCCATAAATATGAACAAAGTATTAACGCAAATAAAACGTTTTGTAAAAAGATATTTGGAGCCGGAACGCATTATACAGGAAATATCATTTCAAAATATAAGTTTCCTTGAATAAGGCGTTGTGGTATACTATTTCCTGATGGGGTGTTTTGCAAAAAGGAACGGTAAAGGTCGGGGAACACCGGCGGCGTATCGGTTTTGGACAGCCATTCGAAATGCAGTCGGATCATTTTAGTTCAGGTCAGAGGATGTGTCTATGGGATTTATCAAGAATTTCAGAAGGGATTTTGCACAGGCTGTAAATGAACTTCTGCCGGATGGCGAAGAAAAAGCCGGAAAAAAGAAGAAGGAATCTCGTCAGAACGCGGAAGATGCGGAGCTTCTTCGGCCGGCAGCGGATGTAAAACCGCAGGAACCGGTACGGGATGCAAATGTGCAGGATGCGGTTTCGGAAGCTTTGCTTCGGGAAGAAGCAGAACAGCTTCGTGATGAGATCCGACAGAATACAGAACAACGGGTTATGGAGATGAACCGTGAATTGGATGAGGAGATCGATTCCCTGCCGGATGTAGATGCCTCTGAATCGGAAGAGGATGACGCAACCGAAACGGATGAGACCTTCGACATCGGATCCGGATATGAAGCAGAATCTGAATATGACGAAGATCCGGAAGACGATCATGAAGAAGATACGGAAGACGATCCTGAAGATGATTCGGAAGACGATCCTGAAGAAGAAACGGATATCGAATCGGACGAACTGTCGGAGGAGGCTTACGAAGCAAAGCTGCTGTCCAAAGAAGCAATTTCCGAATATGAAGCGGAAGAAGTTTACGAGCCGGAAACCCTGTATGACTTAGATGCGGCGGAGGTCACAGGCGATAAGGATATCGCATTCCCGGAATCCGCGGAAGAGGATCCGACCGCATCCGGCATGTCCGATGGGCTTTCGTCCGATGAATATACGGAAGCAAAGATGCCGGAAGATCCGGAAGCTGAATCCGCAGGAGCCGGGGAGCCGTCGGAAGGGTTTGACAGCGAACCGAAAGAAGAGGCGGAAGAGTTAGGAAAAGAGAGCGAGGTGAGCCGTTTGGCAGAATTGGAAGCACAGGCAGGACTTAATGATGCGATTTCAGGGCTTGCCGCAGATTGTACTTATATCACAGCAAAGACCAGGATCACAGGAGATATCGAGACGGAAGGAGATATCGATCTGATCGGTACAGTATACGGAAATATTGACTGTGCAGGGAAACTGATCGTTGGAGGAACCATTTCCGGAGAAGTAAAAGCCAAAGAGCTGTATGCAAACCAGGCGAAGATCGAAGGCCCGGTTTCTGTGACAGACGATGTAAAGATCGGAGTCGGTTCCGTGATCATCGGAAAGATCACCGGCAGTTCCGCGGTGATCGCCGGTGCTGTAAACGGAGATATCGACATTCAGGGACCGGTGATCGTAGACTCTACGGCTGTTATCGTAGGAAATATCAAATCCAGGTCGGTTCAGATCAACAGCGGAGCGATCATCGAAGGTTTCTGTTCACAGGCTTACTTAGATGTGGATGTAAAGAAGTATTTTTCGATGGAGGAAGCTCATACCGCATCCGAGGAGATGAAGATCGAGGAATTGATGCCGGAGGCTTCGGAGATCACCGGAGAAGATGCAAAGGATATCAAAGAAGATGTAACGGAGAAGCTGTCCCGGGATGAGAAGACGCATTCGGGGAACGGCTCTAACCGTAACAAAAATAAAAACCGGAATCATTCCGGGAAGAATCAGGAGTAAAGGGATGGAACTGAAAAAAGTAGTGATCAAACTGTCGGGAGAGGCATTGGCAGGAGACAGGAAAACAGGCTTCTCGGAGGAAGTGGTAAAGGATGTGGCTTCTCAGGTGAAGAAGGTCCTGGACTTAGGAGTACAGGTCGGGATCGTGATCGGCGGAGGCAATTTCTGGAGAGGAAGGACCTCAAAGGATATGGACCGCGTAAAGGCGGACCAGATCGGAATGCTCGCCACCATTATGAACTGCATCTACACGGCGGATTTCTTCCGTCAGGCGGGAATCACCTGCCACGTTATGACTCCGTTTCAGATGGGAAATGTAACCGAGCTGTTTGTCCGTGACAAGGCAGTGGAGTATATGGAGCAGGGACACGTGGTATTCTTTGCGGGCGGTACGGGACATCCGTATTTCTCTACGGATATGGCTGTGGTCCTGAGAGCGGTTGAGATCGGTGCGGATGCGATCCTGGCAGGAAAGGCTATAGACGGCGTCTATACGGCAGATCCGAAGATCGATCCGGAGGCAAAGAAGATTGACAAAATGACCATGCAGGAGATCGTGGATAAGAAGCTGGGGGTTATCGACCTTGCATCTGCAGTGCTGGCAATGGAGAATCATATGCCTATGCTGCTCTTCGGACTTGCAGGTGAGGACAGTATCGTCCGGGCAGTAAACGGTCCCTTTACCGGAACCGAGATCTCTGCCGAATAAAAGATTTGGACTTTGGGTAGAGAAACATAGCATAAAGAATCATGAGAAAGTGAAACGGAGGTTACGAACATGGCAGACTATAATGAGAAAATGCAGAAGGCACTGGACAACCTTGAAGCGGATTATACAACGATCCGTGCGGGTCGCGCGAATCCCCACATCCTGGATAAGATCAAGGTGGATTACTACGGAACTCCCACCGGTATGCAGGGCGTGGCAAATATCACGGTTCCCGAAGCACAGACCCTGATGATCACACCCTGGGAGCCGAAAATGGTGAAGGAGATCGAGAAGGCGATCATCGCTTCCGATCTCGGACTGAATCCCAGCAACGACGGAAAGAGCGTAATCCTGCATTTTCCGAAGCTGACAGAGGAGCGTCGTAAGGAGCTTGCAAAGGATATCAAGAAGAAAGGCGAGGCTGCAAAGGTTGCGGTACGTAATATCCGCCGTGATGCGAATGAAGCCGTAAAGAAGCAGAATAAAGCCGGTGAGATTTCCGAAGACGAGCAGAAAAACGAAGAAGAGAAGATCCAGAAGGCTACGGACAAGTTCGTAGAGAAGATCGACAAGATGGTTGATGCCAAGACAAATGAGATCATGACTGTCTGACCGGTTCGCAGACACTCGGGTTAACCGATTTTCATGGTGTCCGGATCCGCCGTTTTATGGAGTACCCCGGTCGTCCGATTTACGGAGTACCGGGTCAGCCGATTTACGAAGTGTCCGGATCAGAATAACAACAGTGCAGAAAATGCATGGAAACGGAGCATACATGCAGGGAACGATCGACGGAGTAACATATGAGATCCCGCGGCATATAGCGGTGATCATGGACGGCAACGGCCGATGGGCGAAGAAGCGTCTGATGCCCCGGGGGTTCGGTCACCGGCAGGGCGGTAAGACACTGGAACAGGCCTGCGAGGATGTTTGGCATCTTGGCGTACAGTATTTTACGGTTTACGCTTTCTCCACGGAAAACTGGAAAAGGTCCGTGGAAGAGGTGACCGGGATCATGAATATTCTCCGGAACTATCTGAAAACCGCGGCCGAACGTTGTAACCGCGAAAATATGCGGATGCGCGTGATCGGTGACAGAACCATTCTGGATGCGGACATTCAGAGCGAGATCCATCGGGTGGAAGAGGCGACAAAGCAGAATACAGGGCTTCAGTTCACGGTTGCCATTAACTACGGCGGCCGGGATGAGATCCGGCGTGCCATGGTAAAGATCGCAAAAGAGGTCGAGGAAGGAAAGCTTTCGGCGGATGCGGTTACGGATGAAGTGATCAAAAATCATCTGGACACATGGGAGCTTCCGGATCCGGACCTTCTCATCCGTACCAGCGGGGAAGAGCGGATCTCCAATTTTCTGCTCTGGCAGCTGGCGTATGCGGAGTTTTATTTTACGGATGTTCTCTGGCCGGATTTTGACCGGAAATGCTTTATCGACGCTATCAAGTATTACAATTCACGAGACCGCAGATACGGCGGCGTGAAGGATGACAAAAAGATTAGGAAATAACAGCTGGAAGTGGGTAAGGGTAACTAAGTTATGTTTTGGACAAGACTGGCAAGCGGGATCGTTTTGGTGATACTGGCAATCGGGACACTGTATGTGGGCGGCTGGCTCACATGTTCGGTGATGTGTCTGCTCTCTCTGGTAGGGTGTTTTGAACTTCTCAGAGTATATCATCTGGAGAAGAGGGCTATGGGGATCGCCTGTTATCTTTTTACGATCCTGTATTATACAGTCCTTTTCATCGATGCACAGCAGCTGCTGATGCCGATCATGGTCACCTATCTTCTGGTGATCCTGGCAATCTATGTACTGGCATTTTCAAAATACAAGGATAAGGATACCATGGCGGCATTTCTGGCATTTTACTATGTCAGCGTATGCCTCTCCTATGTGTTCCGGCTTCGGGACATCAAGGACGGCGGTTACATGGTGATCCTGATCTTTGTATGTTCCTGGGGAAATGATACGCTGGCTTACTGCGCCGGCCGTCTCTTCGGCAAGCATAAAATGAGTCCGGTACTGTCCCCGAAGAAGAGTGTGGAAGGACTGATCGGCGGTATCCTCGGAACTGCTGCCCTCGGTGCGTTGTTCGGGATACTGTTCAACAATTTTGTTCATCCGCTTCCGAATGCACCTCTCTGGTTTGCGCTGGTTGGCGCCGTGGGAGCCGTTCCCGCAGTTATCGGGGATCTGGCGGCTTCTGCCATTAAGAGAAATAATGACGTGAAGGATTACGGAAAGCTGATACCGGGACACGGCGGTGTTCTGGACCGGTTCGACAGTATGATCTTTACGGCACCTATTATCTTCTATGCGGTGACATTTATTTTGGGAACGGCTGCAAAGTGACTTATTCACTTGTCATCCTGAGCAAAGCGAAGATCTGTATCCACCATGCTCTAAGATTTCCCGGCCATTAGGCCCTCGGAATGATTCGTGGATCATCGGGCCTTATATTAACATTGATAAACTCTTGGAGACCAACATGAAAAAAATCGCACTCATTGGGTCTACGGGTTCCATCGGAACCCAGACCCTGGAGATCGTAAGGAACAATCCGGAAGAATATCAGGTGGTGGCACTTGCCTGCGGGAAGAATCTGCAGCTGATGGAGCAGCAGATGCGGGAGTTCCACCCTTCTTTCGTTTCTGTAGGAGATGAGGAGGGAGCGGCTTCCCTTCGTGCTGCAACAAGGGATCTTGGAATACCGGTGGCTTCCGGTATGACCGGACTCTGTGAGGCGGCTGCGCATCCCGACGCGGATGTGACGGTAACGGCCATCGTGGGGATGATCGGAGTGCAGCCGACGCTTGCGGCGATCGAGGCAGGGAAGACCATCGCACTGGCGAATAAGGAGACTCTGGTTACGGCTGGCCATCTGGTAAAGAAGGCCGCGAAAGAGAAGGGTGTCATGATCCTTCCCGTGGACAGTGAGCATTCCGCTATCTTTCAGAGTCTGCAGGGAAATGCCGGAAATCGGATCTCCCGGATCCTTCTTACCGCTTCCGGCGGTCCCTTCCGGGGAAGAACCCGGGCGGAGCTGGAACAGGTGACACTGGCAGATGCATTAAAGCACCCCAACTGGTCCATGGGACAAAAAATTACCATTGACAGTGCTACCATGGTGAACAAGGGTCTGGAAGTGATCGAAGCCAGCTGGCTTTTCGATGTGGAGCCGGCACGGGTAGAGGTTTTGGTTCAGCCCCAGAGCATTATTCATTCCGCAGTGGAGTATGAAGACGGTGCCGTGATCGCACAGCTCGGAACGCCGGACATGAAGCTTCCCATCCAGTATGCCCTGACCTGGCCAAAGAGAAAGTATCTTCCCGGAGATCGTCTGGACTTTACAAAAATGTCGGCGATCTATCTGGAGCAGCCGGACATGAAGACCTTCCGCGGATTGGAATTTGCCTATCGCGCGGCCGAGGCGGGAGGCGTTATGCCTACGGCCATGAATGCCGCAAATGAATACGCGGTTGCGCATTTTCTAAAGGAAAAGATCCGGTTCCTTGAGATCTATGACTGGATCGAATATGCCATGGATACCGCTCCCCTGAAAGCGGAGCCGAGCGTAGAGGAGATCCTGGCAGAGGAAGCGGACACCGTCCGAAGGCTCCGGGAGCATTTTTATAAAGGATAATCAAACACATGTTAAAAATCATCGCGATCATTTTAATGTTCGGAATCATCGTATTTGTGCATGAGTTCGGACACTTCCTTTTCGCAAAACTGAATCATATCCGGGTGAATGAGTTTGCCATCGGTATGGGACCGGCCATCATGAAATTCGGAAAAAAGGAAACCCAGTATTCCGTTCGGCTTCTGCCCATCGGAGGATACTGTCTGATGGCAGGCCAGGATGGAGAGGATACCGAGGAGGAAGGATCCTTCCAGAGCAAATCCGTTCTGGCACGGCTTTCGGTCATGCTGGCAGGACCGCTTTTCAATGTACTTCTGGCCTTTATCCTTTCCGTTGCAACGGCGCATTTCTATCAGGTGGATCCTCCCGTCATTTCGGAGGTGGCTCCGGGAAGTGCTGCGGAAGCGGCCGGGATTTTGCCGGGAGATGAGATCACCTCATTAAATGGAGAGTCGGTCAAGGTCTTCCGGGATGTTACGCTGTTCCGGCAGATCGAGGATCTGACCAGGCCGGTGGAAGTGACTTTCCTTCGGGACGGAAAGACACAGTCCGCCACGCTGAACCTGACGAAAGAACAGAACTATATGTTCGGGATAACCATACAGCCCCGGCCCGCAAAGAATTTCGGAGAAGAGCTCTATTATTCCATCATCGAAGTGGAATTTCAGGTAAAGGTTGCCGTCAAATCCGTGAAAATGCTGTTTACGGGGAAGGCATCGGTAAATGATCTGTCCGGACCCGTGGGAATCGGAAGTATGATGAGCAACGTGATCGATGAAGCGGAAGAACAGGGCGGCATGAAGAATGCCATTCTCAGTATCGTGAGCTTCATGGTCCTGGTCAGCGCGAATCTCGGCGTTATGAACCTGCTGCCCATTCCGGCGCTGGACGGAGGAAGGATATTGTTTTTGGTGATCGAGGCCGTAACCCGAAAGAAGGTACCCAAGGATAAGGAAATGATCGTGAACTTCATCGGATTCGTTCTGCTCATGCTGCTCATGGTATTTGTATTCTTTAACGATATCCGCAAGCTGTTTATGTAGTCCGAAGGGTATGTCCGGAAGGCTCTGGCTTTCAGTCAAAATACCGGGAATACCGATGAAGCATTGGATCTGTTCCAAAGAATTGAATGACTGATCAGGATGGTCCATTAGGGGGTAAACATGATAGCAAGACATAAAACCAGAGAAGTAAAGATCGGCAGTGTGACCATCGGAGGAGATCATCCCATCGCGATCCAGTCCATGACGAACACAGAGACCAGTGACGTGGATGCGACCGTTGCACAGATCCTTGCGCTTGAGAATGCCGGGTGTGAGATCATTCGCTGTACGGCAAATACGGAAGCGGCTGCGGATGCATTTGACAAGATCAAAGAAAGAATCCATATCCCTCTTGTGGCGGATATCCATTTTGATTACCGTCTGGCCATCCGTGCCATGGAGCACGGTGCGGACAAGATCCGGATCAATCCCGGAAATATCGGCGGTCCGGAGAACCTGAAAAAGGTGGTTGAGGCGGCTAAGAAATACCGGGTTCCGATCCGCGTGGGCGTGAACAGCGGATCTCTGGAGAAGCCGCTGATCGAAAAGTACGGAGGCGTTACCGCTGAGGGCATCGTGGAGAGCGCCCTGGATAAGGTGCGGATGCTGGAGGAACTGGATTTCCATGATATCGTGATCAGCATTAAATCTTCGGATGTACCCATGAGTGTGGAAACCCATCGTCTGGTCAGCCAGCAGACGGATTATCCGCTGCATGTCGGGATCACGGAATCCGGAACTCTCTGGAGCGGAAATATCAAGTCCTCCGTAGGACTTGGCATGATCCTGGGAGCCGGCATCGGGGATACCATTCGTGTGTCGCTGACCGGGGATCCGGTGGAGGAGATCCGGACGGCAAAACTGATCCTTCGGACGTTGGGGATCCGGAAGGAGGGGATCACTCTTGTGTCCTGCCCGACCTGCGGACGGACGAAGATCGATCTCATCGGTCTGGCAGAGAAGGTAGAACGGCTTGTGGAGAATTATCCGAAGCTTACGGCCAAAGTTGCGGTCATGGGTTGTGTTGTAAACGGACCCGGGGAGGCAAGAGAAGCAGACCTGGGAGTGGCCGGAGGAATCGGCGAGGGTGTGCTGTTCCGCCATGGAGAGATACTAAAAAAGGTGCCGGAGGGAGAAATCCTTGCCGCACTGAAAGAAGAACTTGACACTATGAACGCATCACAGGATCGATAAGATCCCAGGATGCATGAAGTGCCATCCTGCAGAATCTCAGCATCAGGTGACCATGCGTATGGGAGAGGTCACCTGATGCTGATGTATTTACTTTGCTTATTCGTGATCTGCAGAGAAAGGGCACTCTTCTTATCAAAAAGGGGTTATTTATGAGTGACAAAGCATTTTATGATGTTTTTCCGAATATTCAGCTGTCGAAGGAGCTGGACACCTATCTTCGGGATACGGTAGTAAAGCGCGTGGCTATGTTCAATGAGGCGCAGAGGATGGAGATCTATCTTGAATCCACCCATCTGATCCGCAAGGAGATCATTTACAGAACTGAAGAGGAACTGAGAGTGTACCTTTTCGGTGCTACCAGCAGGGTGAAGGTAAAGATCAATGAAAGATATACACTTTCGGGGCAGTATGCACCGGAGAAGCTGCTGGAGCTTTACAAAGAGAGTCTGCTCCTGGAGCTTTCGAACGAGAGTCATGTATCTTATCGTCTGGTAAAACGAGGAAATATGACCATGACGGGTCAGCAGCTTCGGATCACATTGGAGGATTCAGGCCTTGCCAGA
>CAMPAX010000047.1 GCA_946633495.1 uncultured Lachnospiraceae bacterium
CCGTGTTTATTCCATACTTCGCACTTACGTGCTCCGTGTTTATTCCATACTTCGCACTTACGTGCTCCGTGTTTATTCCATACTTCGCGCTTACGCGCTCCGTATACAAAAAGGGAACCTCACGGTTCCCTTTTTGTATGCTCTTCTTCAAAGGAGTCCTTTGAAGGAGTCTCTGATCTTAATAGAAATGATGTCCGTAAGCATCCGTGAAGATGTGCTTATGTCCGCAGAAATACTCACGGTAGCTCATGCAATGGAAGAACAATGCTCCCTGAGCCGTATCGCCGTTCTCCAGTACGTAATGAACTGCATCGATGGTCATCTGATCGATATTCGTTCTCCAATATACGAACTGGTTCTTCGCTGTGATCACCTTGTAAGGTGTATCCCCGAAGTTCGGATCATGAACACGGTTCATGATAACGGAAGCTACGTGGGTTCTTCCGTCGAAATCGGCATCGCCGGCCTCGGACTGTACGCATCTGTACATATAGGTAAGATCCTGCTCGGACCACTGCTCCGCTGCCCTCGCCGGTTCCTCGATCTCTTCCGGATCCAAATATACGCCGGAAGCATCAAAGACATAAGTCTTACCGTTGATCTCCACATCTCCGACGACCATAGCGCCGTCAGCTCCGAAATAGTACCACTTTCCTCCAAGCAGCTTCCATCCGATATGCATTACACCGTTGGACTTAAAGAAATACCATTTTCCCTGGATCTTCTTCCATCCGGTTCTCATAACGCCTGTGGACTGAAGGAAGTACCACTTATTATCATCTAACTTCCAGCCGGTCTTCATGGAACCGTTGGAATTCAGGAAGTACCACTTGCTTTCAACTTCCTGCCAGCCGGTCTGCATGATCCCGTCCTCATCCAGGAAGTACCATTTTCCGTTTATCTCTTTCCAGCCGGTCTGAAGTGTCCCCTGCTCGTAGAAGTACCAGTCGCTGTCCACTTTCTTCCAGGCGGTCTCAGCGCCATTTGCATCCGTGGTTGCTGCATTTGCAGTCACAGATACGGATAATACAGATGCTCCTATCAGCAGCGCTGCCATGGCTTTCTGAAAGATTCTTCCGATTTTTGTTCTCAAAGGTGTCATAGGATTCTCCATTTAATTATGTTACAATTATGTTAACTTGTGCAACATTTTTATGTGAGTCGCTTAACATTTTTGAAGTAAACATGCTGATTATAACGCAGTCGAAACGAAAATGCAACATTTTTTTACATTTTTGTAACATTTACCATTCCCCTTGCGTTTTGGAGCTTACTGTGATACATTCTCTGTACGTTGATTTCGGTTTTATCAGGGAGTTTGTATCATGCTTCTTTTTTTCACTGCCACCGGCAGCTCCATCACGGGACAGATCCCGCTTTTTGATCCGGCCTGGACGATCTTTCCGGATTCAGAGGGCGGACTCGAGGCTTTGATGGGACTCGGCTTTATCATTCTTTCCGTGATCCTGCTCCGGCTTTCGAAAAGCCGCTTTGTGCTTTGGCTGGTCACCGGTATCTATCTTTTTGCGATCCTGTACTTTACCCTGCTGACCCGGCATCCCATGACGGAACCCGTCAGCCTGCTGAAGCCTTTTGCAACCGTTC
Source organism: uncultured Lachnospiraceae bacterium (assembly GCA_946633495.1). GTDB lineage: Bacteria > Bacillota > Clostridia > Lachnospirales > Lachnospiraceae > Eubacterium_Q. The sequence continues at coordinate 1,606 of CAMPAX010000047.1, forward strand.
ATAACGCCGTATCCTGGGGAGACAGCGGGATCATCATTATCAATAAGACGAATCTATATGCACTGATCGCAAATATCCTGCTCTTCCTCCCCGCCGGCTTTCTTATACCGAAGCTATGGGGAAAGGCAAGACATTGGTATATCGCCATCCCCGCAGGATTATTTATATCCGCCTTTATCGAGGTGACACAATATCTGACAAAGCTTGGCTGTTTCGATGTAGACGACCTTATCACCAATACCCTGGGAGCAGCGATGGGATATCTGATCTACCGCCTGCTGCTGAAGTAGCTCCCCGGGCATAGGCAATCCTCCCCGACTGATTTTCATACTGCAAAGCAAAACGGTATCCGACCAACCATCGGATACCGTTTTTTTGTTGCAGATCGAACTGCTGCATTTTTATTCCGGAACTACGTCCGAAGTTTATTCTGATGCCGGGACAGAAGGTATCTATCCCCGGCTGATGATACGAAGCACGTGAGCCTGATCAGCCAAGATTCTCCGTCTCACTTACCGTAACGGTCCTATCGTAGCAGGTAAACATTTCGTCCACCTTCTCCTTGTTCACCTTCGGAGTGACGGCGCTCACGACAGGTACCAGGATCAGGCCTGCGACCATGGTGATGGCGCCTGCATTGATGGGGGACTTAATGACCGGAACGAACATATTGAATACCGTAAAGCCGACACCCAGCAGATAGCTGGCCCATACCGCTGCTTTGGAGATCTTCTTTGAGTAAAGACCGTACAGGAACGGTGCAAGGAAGGCTCCTGCAAGCGCACCCCAGGAATATCCCATCAGCTGCGCGATAAAGGTCGGCGGATTAAATGCAAGGACTACCGAAACCACGATGAAGCAGACTACAAACAGCTGCATAAGACGAAGCTGCGTCTTGTCCTTCATAGGCTTCTTCTTCAGCGGCTTGATCAGGTCCAGTGTCAGAGTGGAGCTGGAGGTCAGAACCAGAGAAGACAGGGTGGACATGGATGCCGAGAATACCAGCACCACCACGATACCGATCAGAAGATCCGGCAGTGTGGAAAGCATGGTCGGAACGATGCTGTCAAAAGCTACGCTGCCGTCTTCCTTATAAATGTCCGGATTATCAGCAAAGAGCCGGCCAAAACCGCCCAGGAAATAGCATCCGCCGGCGATCACGATGGCAAAGAAGGTAGATACCACGGTACCGGTCTTTACGGCTCTCTCGTCCTTGATGGCATAGAACTTATGTACCATTTGGGGAAGTCCCCAGGTACCGAGAGACGTCAGAACCACGACACCGAACAGTGCCAGCGGATCCGGTCCGAAGAAGGACGCGAAGAGTCCCTGACTTTGCTGAAGAGATTCAGTGGTAACCGAGGCATCCGTCGGAATCTGAGACAAGCTCTGAAGCGCTGAGGTAAAACCACCCTTTCCGGCCAGAACCGCACCGATCACAAGACAGATACCGATCAGCATGATGATACCCTGAATGAAATCATTTAACGCTGTCGCCATATAACCGCCGATCACGACATATGCACCGGTGAGCGCCGCCATGATGATGACGCAGATCCGGTAGTCGATATCAAATGCCATTCCGAAGAGACGGGACAGACCATTGTATACACCGGCTGTATAAGGAACCAGGAAGACGAATGCGATCACGGATCCCGCCACCCGGAGCGCCTTGGAATCAAAACGCTTTCCGAAATACTCCGGCATGGTCTTTGCATCCAGCTGCTGAGACATAAGACGAGTACGCCGTCCCAGGATCAGCCATGCAAGAAGACTTCCGATAAATGCATTTCCGAGTCCGATCCAGGTGGAAGCCAGACCGAACTTCCATCCGAACTGACCGGCATAACCGATGAATACTACGGATGAGAAGTAGGAGGTTCCGAATGCGAACGCCGAGATCCACGGCCCTACCGTTCGTCCGCCCAGGACGAAATCATTGACATTCTTTGCTTTGTTGCGTGTGTAGATACCTACGCCCAGCATCATTGCAAGGAAAACGACGAGAAGAATGATCTTGACAGCCATTGTTACTGCTCCTTCTTGTTATTCTGCGTCAGCGTACCAACCATGAAAATAAAGTGTCTTTTTTTAGTCATTCACCGTTTTAACGCTTTAACGCCATAAAGTGAATTATACACAGTTTCCGGTTGGATGTCAACCCGGGAATTGAACTGCCACTGTCATATATCATTCTCAGGTTTCCCTCCTGTAAATCATCCTGGCTTCGGTCCCGGCCGAAAGCGAAGGCGCCGGATCCATGGGTATGGAATCCGACGCCTCATTCACTTTCTTTATCATATTATATGACGTTTAACCAGACGGTACTTTTTCCCGGCTGATGATCCGCAGCACACGGCCTGTGCAATGTGCAAAAAGCACTTACGGCTCTGCCACAACCACCCGGTTTTTCCCGGACCGCTTCGCCTCATACAGCGCATCATCCACCCGCATGCAGGCCAGATCGGCATCCTCCCCTGCCAGCATCTCGGTAACGCCGAGGCTCATGGTACGATGTCCCGCAGACGGAAACGCTATGGTACTGAAATTCACCCGGAACAGTTCTGCCAGCTGAGCGGCCCTCTCGACATCGGTTTCCGGCAGAAGCACCATGAATTCTTCACCGCCCCACCTTCCGATGGACGCATCCGGTATGTGCTCCTCAACTGTTTTTTTCAGCATCTTTGAAAGTCCTTTCAGGACATTATCACCCTCATTATGGCCATAGTTGTCATTGACCGACTTAAAATCATCGATATCCATCATGATCAGCGATGTGCCGAGACGATGCTTTCCGTGGGCGGACCGGTATTCTCCGGTACGTGTGCATTCAGTGATCCGGTTCTGGATCTCCGAACGATTATAGAGACCGGTCAGTCCGTCTGAGATTGCCAGGATCTCAAGCCTGCTGTTGGCCTCCTCCAGTTCCTCGGTTGCCGCCTGGATAAAGGTTGCCAGACGGTTGATCATGGATACCTTGCCAGAGAAGCGCCTTGCATCCATTTCCACCTGGGGAACCGCCTTCCCGCCAACATCCCCTTCCCGCTGCGCCTCCACAACCAGAGTCACATTATGTTGGTTTACATAATTTCCATTCCGTAAAAACTCTCCGGAAGTATAGAACCCGGAGGTCGGAGCCAGGGACTGGAAGGGCTGGGTCTCATGGCCGATCTCCCTGTCTCCCCAGAAGGTTCTTCTTCCTGCGCAGGAGAACACTGTAAAGGTCTCCGGCACGAAGTCCTGGAATTGAACCGCCGCATTATAGACGCTGTCCAGAATGGTCCAGGGATCACCATAAGCGATCCTGGCGTAGATATTCTCCGCAATATCCGCAGTCATGACCAAAGAACCGTCTTCATTGCTGGAGATGGGAGCCCGAAGGATATCCAATCCGTTCAGCTCGTACAGGAACGGGAATTCCAATGTATTAGTGAAGAAATTCTCATCATTCTTGATGTTCAGGTATCTGCTGTAGGTCTCATACGCCGGTTTCCCGTCAAGTTCATAAAGGATCGGCCCTCGAGCCTTCGTCACAGAAAGATACCTGCCCAAAGGTTTCCAGCCGGTCACATGCATGGCCCGGACATAGTAGTCCTCGCCACCCGACAGCAGGAACACTGCCGCATGATCGGATATAGTACCTTCAGAAGAGAAGACAACCGCAGCGTTATCATTGATATCTCCGGAAAATGCACCGCCGCCGCAGAAAACCACTTCCTTCGGGATCATTCCAAGATACTCGCAGTAATCCGTCATGGACATGCCTCGCATGGTGGTAAATGTCATAATGGACTTTACCCACGGATTTGACCGAACAAACCGATTCAGCGCTTCCGCCACGGGTTTCGCCCGTTCCTCATCCAGCGCAAACTGCAATAACTTCAGCTTCGTTGACGGGTATTCATACACGGTACAGACGATGGTTACGGGACTGCTGCTCTTATCCCCAAACAGGATATTTCCATTTGTAGAGCACCCCATATAGAGCGCGTCCGGCATCTCCTTTTCGATCATACCCGTAATGCTTTGCAGCAGATTTCGATTCATGGTTTCGGAATAGATCTGAAAAAGAATGTTGGATATAACGGATGAATTGCACCATTGACGGATCCTTTTCAGCATGCTGATCAGATTATCTTCACTTTCATAATTGAACTGGAACTGTTTCATATAACCCCCTGCCAAAATTCCCATACTGAACCATACTGTTATCCTATATATAGGTCCGGCTTCAAGTCATTCTCTCGTATTTTCACTATATCACAGATTTGATTATATGTAACTTGTTTTTGTTTTTTTCGAACACTTCTTTTTCCTCCCGGGATCAAAGCCCGGTTCCAAAAGCTTAATTTCTCCCCAGGATCAGATCCATCAGTCCGGACTTTGGATGCTCCGGGTCTTTGTTATAGATCTCGATCATGTCGTTGTCCGAGCTCCGCTCCGAAAATGCCGGAAAGAGGAATCCGAATTCCGGTTCTCCCGGCTCATACTCTCCCACCAGCGGCGAGATCGCCATGACCAGAAAATCATACACCTCTTCCGATCCGTCCAGCCACGCTCCATCCGTCCCTTTGACCGGAACATCGTAGGACCCGCTGAAAAGGAAGACACTGTATTCCCGTCCCGTGGGATAATTCTCTCCGATCACTTCATAAAGAATACTAAGCAGGGCGTCATCCTGCAGCCGGTTCTTCTGCAGGGCGGACAGCATGGCCCACATGCTCTTCTTTCGCGCCGCCCCCTCCGGGAAGCTGTACTCCTTCAGCTGTTCATTTGTCTTTGAAAATGGAATCGTCTTCGCCAGTGCCAGATTTTTCTTTGTCTCCGCCTGATTCAGATTCCGAAAAGAGATATTGAAGGTTCCGTCTTCATAGCCCTCCGAATCCATATACGCGCCTGCCACTCTGGAAAAGCAGTTCCGCGCCGGTGTCATACGCCTGGTGAGTTCCAGCATATCCTCTCTGCTTATCATATCAATCTCCTGTATCGCTGAATACCGTTAATTTGGGAAGCTTTCATTTTATACAGAAATTCTGAACGATCCTCTTTCGATTTCGTCATTTTTCTGATATACTTTTCTCCAAACCGAGTCAGACAGGGAGTATCACCATGAACGAATCCGATGAACGCTACAGCACCGCGGAAGACGCCATTTATGACGCCTTTTTTCTCCTTCTTAAGGAGAAAGAACTGGAGAAGATCACCGTATCCGATGTGATCAAAAAGGCCGGCATCGTCCGCAGTACATTTTATAATCATTATGAAAATATCCCGGCCCTGCTGGCCGCCATCGAGGATCGTACCATCCAGGACATCTTCTCTCTGATGGAAAGCTTCCACCCGAAGAATGATAAGGATATGTGCTATTCCTACTATCTGGCCATTTGTAACTATACCCGGAAAAACCGCTTTCTTGCCCTGCTTTTGCAGAGCCCGCGAGGGGACGCTTTCTTCGAGAAGGCCATTACCATGTTCCATCGATACGTGTCCAACGTAACACGCGACACTGCAAAACCTCCCCATAAAAAGCTGGAATTTTCCTATATGATCGCCGGCGCCATCGGGACCACCCTCGGTGTTCTTCACAAATGGGCGGCGGATGATTTTGCAGCTTCCGCGGAAGAAGTCGCCGAGCTGCTGTCGAAGATCTTCCTGTCCGGGATCCTGCCGTATCTTGGCTGACCAGGCTCCCGCCTGGTCGTGCCCGGCGCACGACATGCGTGTTGCCGGCACGCGTGCGCCCCAAAGGCTGACAGGTTATTTACTCATCAATCTCTGCTTCCGGACGTTTGATCTTCCCGGTGGCATTTCTATGGAAAGGATTCTTCCGGACCACCAGTCTTGTGATCTGACGATAGGTCGGCTGACGACGATTGTACTCATCCAGCATGGTCCGAAGCCCGGCCTTCACCGTCTCCTCATCCAGCGCCTTCACCTTGATCACATCCTGATCCGGATAGATCCGGGCTGTAAGGCCGTTATTCTCACCGGTCACGATCACCTCACCCACCAATGGGCTGAGTCCCAGTTTGTTCTCAATCTCTTCCGGAGAGATATTCTCACCGTTGGACAGGATGATCAGGTTTTTCACACGTCCGTTGATGAAGAGGAATCCGTCCTCATCGATATATCCCTTATCCCCTGTGTGCAGCCATCCATCCGCCAGAGTCTCCTCCGTCTCCTTCGGCATTTTGTAATACCCCTGCATGACACTGCTGCCCTGCACCTGAATCTCACCGTCCACGAAGCGGATCTTCACATTCTGAAGCGGACGTCCGATGGAACCTGCCTTATGATCATCGGGCATATTGGCGCTGATGACCGGAGAGCACTCGGACATTCCATAGCCCTCCAGCACTTCCACACCGTACTCCCGGAACTTCTCTATATAAAACGGATCCAGATGTGCTCCGCCCGTGAAAATGATCTGCAGCCTGCCGCCGAATACCTGGGCCGCCACCGCTGCCTTCGGAACAGACGGATCCATAGATGCCAGTTTCTTGTAAATGGTCTCGATCATAAGAGGTACCATCAGAACAACATCCGGCTTATAGATCGACATATTCCGGATCATATGCATAAAGTTATCATTGATGCAGACCACTGCTCCCAGGGAGAATCCCTTCAGCCAGTCCATGACCAGACAGAACGCATGATGTACCGGAAGGACGCTCATAAGGACGCATCCCGGATCCTTGTAGTACCGGACATTCTCCACGTTATTCGCAAGATTTGACTGGGTAAGCATAACCCCCTTGGCTTTTCCCGTGGTACCGGAGGTATAGATAAGCGTTCCGATCTCGGATGCCTTACAGCCTTCCACATCAGCCTCCCCTTCGCCCGATGCTTTCAGGTCTGCCAGAGTACTTACGCCCTCTGCGGCTTCTTCCTGGAGAAGCCATATCTTCTTTAACTTCGGGCATTCAGCAAAAAATGTCTCTATATAGACCGAATACTTCGGCATAAGGAACAGTGCCTCCGCATCCGCATCCTGAAGAAGCGCGACAAGGTCCTCCACCGGAAGTCCCGCATCCAGCGGAATTGCGATATTCTGACCAGTGGTTATTCCCAGATAGCTGCTGATCCAGCTTACGGAAGCGGTACCGATCAGGGAAATATGTGCCCCCTGAAATCCTTCTGCCTTTAGTCCTTTCCGGACCGCAGAGATTTTTTCTCCCAGCTCCCGATAACTGATCTCCTTAACGTCTTTCTTCTCCAGCCAGCGTACTGCTGCAAGATCTGCGTACGAGTTTTCTGCATGATCCCAAATCTCTCTGATCGAATTCATTTCCTTCTCCGTTTCTGACAATCTTTTTCGTGTTTCATACCTTACCGGATCACTTCGGATTTCTCCGGATCTGTGACGATCTTACCCGTTCACTTCGGTCTCTTGCGATCCGTCATGATCTTACCCCGATCACTCTGCGTTCTCAAGCATTTTGATCGCATCGCTGATGGTATGTACATTCTGCTGCATCTCTTCCGGATCCAGCTCTACATCAAAGGTATCTTCCAGTTCTCCCAGGAAGGACATGAAATCCAGGGAACTGAGTCCCAGATCCTCCCGGAACCGCATGTCATCCTTCATATCCTCTGCCTTTACGTTACAATACTGAGCTACGATGTTCTTGAACTGCATTACCTTATCCATTGACATTTTTATATTCCTCTTCTTTCTTTACCTTATCCTTATTTGATAATCGTTTTATCTGTACGACGCTGCCTTTGGATCACACACGCTCCATCAGCTCTCCGAGCTTGATGTCCGGATTGGAGATCCCGGTGAAAAGGATCCGCATCATGTAGTAATACATCAGCTCCATATCCTTCTCATTCAGTTTCACGGTCTGATAATGATAGGAGAAATTCATTCCTCCGTTCTCCGTATGTGAGACTGTCAGGTACATCTTCTTGGTGGCTGCACCGTTGGCAAACCATTTGTTATGCATGGGGATCTTCTCGATGTACGGATTCTCTGCCCGCACCGGCAGAGGCTGATATGTAAGATAGCAGCTCTCGTAAGTGGTGTCATCCGGCGTCTTGTACCTCTTCTTCATCTCCTCGCGGATCAGAGCCGGATCATAATTGCTGTGCATGTAGATCCGATTCTGTACGTTCTGGATCTCATAAGCCGCCGAGAGGAAATCCATATCCGCCGGAAGCACCGTCCGGCAGGGGAACATGATGGTTCTGCTTCCGCCGGAGGTCCACTCATCGTGGGTGCTTCTTCGGGATATGAAGTTCTCGATGGTGATATCTTCCTGTCCGTTATTCACCTTGGACAGATAGGTACGGATACTGAGCAGCAGGAGGTTGGTCATGGAGATCTGATGGTTCATGCAGAAATCGATCAGCCCTCTGGTAGGTGCCGGTTCCAGCACGTAATCCTTTACAGCTACGAACAACTGCTCTCTCTCAATGTCCGCAGCGCGAAGCTTCTTATTCTTATGCTTCTTCCGTGCCTCTTCCAGTACCGACGGTCCCTGAATATCGGAGTACAGGGGCTCGCCCAAAGCGTCCAGCTGATCATCCCAAAACTTCTTGTCCTTCGCAAACCGTTTTTCATTTCCAGCCTTTGCCAGATCGTTCTGAAGCACGGTCTCGAAGTCTGCCAGGGGTTCCGGATACTCGGAACCGAAAGCGTAATGAGTATAGAGCTTCATCAGGTCATTGACCATTACCACCAGGCCGCAGGAATCGATGAGGCGATGATCCATGTGAATGAAGAATCCGTTGTATCCCTCCGGCAGCTTCATCATGTAGACATCGCACATCGGGCGGTCATCCCCGTCCAGCGTTTCGTATGCCCACTGCTGCATCAGATCATCCGCCTCTTTCATGGTCATCCCCGAAAGATCCTTCAGCGGAATATCTCTGGTCTCCTGCGGAACGATGTACTGCTTAATGTCCCCGTTCTTGTCCGGCTTTGTAAAACGAAGCCGCATGCATCCGTATCTCTGATATTCCATCTGGATACATTTCTTCAGAAGGCCGAAGTCCAGCTCTGCTTTCAGTGAAGCAATGATGCTGACGCCGGATACCTGCTGCGTCTTGTACTCACGGATCCATTGATAATGCATGTTCTGTGCAGCAACCAGCGGATACTCATTTCGATTTTCTTTTTTTCTCGCGCTCATTTCAGTGATTCCTCCCTGGGTTCCCTCTCTTTGTTTTGCTCTTTCCGTTTGACAGCCGTGACTTTATCACAGGTGTTTTTCGGTTTCAATACCCGTTCGGACTTAATGAACACATTTCAAAAAATGACCACAACATATCAAACACTGACCCGAAAAGTGTTTGATATCTTTCCCCTGCGGAAGCGATCTCCGTTAAAAAGCTTAAAAAAGCGCCGGATACCTTTAACTTGTATGTCTGATTCCGGCCTTGTCATACCGCTCGAAAAACTCCGTCAGCTTCCCCTGATACAGTTCCGGCGCTGCATAATAACTGCAAAGATGCATCGCGCCGGGGATCAGGACCAGTTCCTTCGGAGCGCGGCAGAGTTCAAAGTTCCGCACGGTATTCTCAGGCTGAACATAGGTATCCGCCTCACCATGGAAGAACAGAACCGGACGTGTATTCTTCTTCAGCGCTTCTGTCGTATCCGTTTCCTTCATATGAAAATGCCCGAAGAGCCTGCAGAACAGATTTAACCTTAGCAGCAGTGCGCCGATCCGGTGAAAATGAAACCATTCGGCGGCCAGATCTCGCAGCTGCTGTTTCATGGAATGGAATCCACAGTCCGCGATCAGCCCCTTCACTTCCTCCGGCAGTTCGTGTCCCGCTGAAAGCAGTACCGTTGTTGCTCCCATCGACTGCCCGTAAAGATATATGGGAAGCTTTTGATCTGCATTTTCAGCCTGAACCCGTTTCAGCCAGTCCAGCACATCGTACTGTTCCTTTGCTCCAAATGTGATATAGGTGCCCCCACTCTCTCCGCAGCAGCGCTGATCCACAAAGAGGAGACTGGTTTCATGGTCGTGCAGAAACCTGGCGGCTCCCGAAATGCTTCCGAACCGGTTTCCCCGGTATCCATGGAAAAGAAGAACGATCCGCTTTGCATTCTCTGCCGGGAGCCAGGAAGCGTGCAGCCGCTTCCCGTCTCTGCTGTCTATATACCACTCCTGTACCGGCTGCTCCATACACCAGGATTTTGCAGCCTCATACTCTTCTTCGAACCAATGCCTTGGGTGATTCGTCTGGGTGTGATTTAATTTTGACCAGCCTGGTTTCTTCTCCCCGCTCTTTTCCTCTTTTTTCACATAGGTCATATAATGGAAGAATGGCCAGCCCATGGCTGTATACAAGACTCCCCCGATCGCCACCAGTCCGACAGCTTTACCAAAAAGGCTTTTTTTACTCATTTCCATCCGTCCTGTCCATCATTTTGATCAGATCGGTCCCTATCCGATATCAAACTTTTCTTCGTTACATCATGTACAGCCATGCAAACTTCGCCTTATCATACACCAGATAGGTTTTCTTATCCTTCTTGTCCTTTTTTTGCTCTCCGGATCCGGACACACCCACGACCACTCCGTCATAACCGGCAGGTGCAAGGATTGTAAATGTGACTGTCAGGTGCTTATCATTTCCGTCCTGATAATCATAAAGATACCAGATGTACACCCATTTCCGTGTACCGTCCACCGTGATCTTGCCCCGGTAGTATTCCTCATCATAGGAATCCACCTTCTTCTCCAGCGAATCTTCAAAAAGATCCACATTATACCAGTCCGTCATCCACGGCTGAAGCTCGGCGCCCTCCTCATCAAAGGATGATGCATCGTCAAAATCGATCTCCAAAGTAGCGGTTTTATGCTCGTAGCCGGAAAGCTTCATATTATTTTCGTTTCCGAAATCGATGATCCCCTCAGATACGGGGTTTACCTCATAATTTGTCCACTCAACCGAAGCAGTACTTCCTGACGCAGTCGTAACGGTCTTTTTCTTCCCCTGTTCCAGATTCGTCTTCATTCCGTACTTTTTGAAAGATTTGTCATTCGGATCCCCTGTTTCTTTTTCTGTGTTTTTTTCCGTATCCTTTTCCGTAGCCTTCTCTGTTGCAGCCTGAATCTCTTCCGTCGCAGTGAAGGGAGCCTCCGTCTCGGTTTCCGTTATCGGTTCTGTCTCCTCCTCCGTATCGGCGTCAGTTTCGTCTTCTGTCAGAACCTCTGTCAGATCAAAGATATCTTTTTCCGTCCCGTTCAATCCCATAGGATCTTGTTCCGTACTGCTGTCAGCGGAAGTTTTTCCGTCCTCATCTTTATTCCTTAATACTCCCGGCCACAGGAAAAGAATCACCAACAACGCGATCACCGCCACAGAAGCGGAAATGATTCCGATGATCATCCATTTTCGATATTTCTTCGAGTGTTTCCCACCGGGGCCGCCCGGGCCACCCGGACCACCCATTCCATTGGGGCC
>CAMPAX010000048.1 GCA_946633495.1 uncultured Lachnospiraceae bacterium
ATTATTAAATTCATAACGGTGGCGATGTCGTTCCGAGATCACAAAGTTCTCTCCATCATCCTGCAGGATGGCGGCCGCCGTTCCTTCTTCCCGATAGCACTGTTCCATCAGGGTACCCGGCTGGATATGGCAGGGGTATTTTCCAAGCCGGAGCGTACCTCCCTTATCGATATCATCCGACTGTCCCGGCATGAAATCGATCACTTTGTTTTTACACAGTTCATCGAACTCACCGGAATTCGCATCCGGAATTCCCGCCGCGTGACGGGCAAATTCGATTACTGCGATCTGCATGCCAAGACAGATCCCGAGGTATGGAATCTTCTTTTCTCTTGCATAGTTTGCCGCAAGGATCATGCCCTCGATCCCACGGCTTCCGAAGCCGCCGGGTACCAGGATCCCGTCCAGACCGGCGAGCCGTTCCGATGCATTGTCCCGGCTCAGCTCTTCCGAATCGATCCATTCTATGATCACATGCGCATTCAGCGCAAATCCGGAATGATTCAGCGCTTCCACCACGGACAGATATGCATCATGGAGCTGGACGTATTTTCCAACCAGACCGATCTTCACCTCACGGTTTCGGCTGGCGATATTTCCCACAACCTGCTCCCACTCGGTAAGATCCGGTTCCGGTGCTTCGATCTCCAGCTCCCTGCAGACCACCTTTGCAAGTCCCCCCTGCTCCAGCATAAGGGGTGCCTCGTAGAGATTCGGCAGCGTACGGTTTTCAATGACGCAGTCTTCCTTGACATTGCAGAACAGAGAAATCTTCCGGAAAATGTCCTGCTCCAGCGGCTCGTCACAGCGAAGAACGATCACATTCGGATTGATCCCCATCCCCTGGAGTTCCTTTACGGAATGCTGGGTCGGCTTGGATTTATGTTCATTGGATCCGTGAAGATACGGGACCAGAGTCACATGGATAAAAAGGCTGTTCTGCCTTCCTGCCTCCAGGGAGATCTGGCGCACCGCCTCAAGAAATGGCTGGGATTCGATATCACCGATGGTTCCTCCGATCTCTGTGATCACCACATCCGCATCCGTCTCATGACCGACGCGGTATACGAATTCCTTGATCTCATTGGTGATATGAGGGATCACCTGTACCGTGGAGCCAAGATATTCTCCTCTCCGCTCTTTATTCAGGACATTCCAATATACTTTTCCGGAGGTCAGGTTTGAGAAACGGTTCAGATTCTCATCGATGAACCGCTCGTAGTGTCCAAGGTCCAGATCCGTCTCCGCGCCGTCCTCCGTCACGAAAACCTCTCCGTGCTGGTACGGGCTCATGGTGCCCGGATCCACATTTATATAAGGATCCAGCTTCTGCGCCGCCACCTTCAGTCCCCGCGCTTTTAAAAGACGTCCGAGAGATGCGGCCGTGATGCCCTTTCCCAGACCGGAAACGACACCGCCCGTCACGAAAATGTATTTCTTCATGATAACCTCCCTGTTGAACCTTACTTTGCCACCAGTGGTAATTTCAGCCGATTGGCTTCAAATGTATTTGTTCGATTGCATATCTTTGTACGATTACATGTATTTACTGAGCGATACTTACAAAAAGAGAAAAAGGCGCCTCGAGAATCATCTCGAAACGCCTTTGCTTCGTACTATGGAAGTAGTATACCACTTTCATTTTGAAAGTCAATATGCGGATAATGTCATTTTTTTCAACAAACAACCATTTTACTATATTTTCGAAGTCTCTATATCACGTAGAACCAGGCCTCTCCCTGCTCGACCTCTTTGGTAACCCGCTTATTGCCGGCGGTACGGTACTCCATCTCCGGATTCTTCATGCTGACTCTGGTTCCGGCAGGAACAGAGCTTGTGATAAATGTATTGCCGCCGATAACAGAATCCGCCCCGATGACCGTATCACCACCCAGAATCGAAGCTCCGGAATAAATGGTGACATTGTCCTCAATGGTGGGATGCCTTTTCTTCCCTGCCAGCTTCTGACCGCCGCGGGTAGACAGCGCGCCGATGGTAACGCCCTGGTAGATCTTCACATTATTTCCGATCACCGAAGTCTCACCGACGACGATACCCGTTGCATGATCGATGAAGAAGCTCTTCCCGATGGTGGCACCCGGATGGATATCCACGCCCGTTTCGGAATGCGCATACTCCGTCATGATCCGCGGGATCACCGGAACACCAAGGAGATACAGCTCATGCGCCAGGCGATAAACCATAATGGCCGTAAGCCCGGGATAAGCCAGCACGATCTCCTCCAGGCATTTTGCTGCCGGGTCCCCGTCGTAGGCCGCCAGAAGATCCAGTTCCACATATTCCCTGATCTTCGGGAGTTTTCCAAAAAATGCATGACAGATCCGGTAACTTTCCTGTTCCCTCTCATCCTCTGTCATCTTCTCTCCGGACTCCAGGAAGCCCAGGGCCAGATTGATCTGTCTCTGCAGATGAAAAAAGATGTCCTCCACAGTCACTGCAATACTGTTCTTCAGATGATAGATCTTCACACTCCTGTCGCGGTAGAACCCCGGAAAGATCAGCCGGAACAGATGATTCACGATGGTCTGAACCTCCATCTTATCCGGTTTATTCTCGATATTCAGCGTGTCGATGTGCTTCTCTCCGTTAAGATCCGAAAGAACCAGCTGTACGATGCTGTCGATCTCTTCTTCTCTGATTTTATTGTTCATCGTTTCGATGCCCCCGGGAATGGTGATATCACAACCCCCGGAAAACAGAAACCGCACCCCGGGAATCATGTAATGCAAATCATATCATCGTTCCGTGACTCCGTCAACAATCGGGTGATCTTTCTCCCGGATCAGTCGCCCACCTTTTTGATAAACAATTCAAATGTACCATCCCCGTTATCGTCGATCCGAAGGACCTCATGTCCCTCTTCCTTCACGCTCCTGCCTCTTTTCCTCTCTGCTGATCGAATGATCCTTCGGTAAATGCTCCCGGATCCGTCAGATCACATAAAGATCCCATCCCTCGGATGTCTTGTTCTTACATTGCTCCGCAAACGCCTTCAGCGTGAGGCCGGAGGCATACTCGTTCAGGTTAATGTTGATCCTGTCCCAGAAGCAGTCATGAATCACCGGACGAAGCCCGCCCTCTTCTTCCTTCGGATCCATTTCCGCAAGGATATTCATATCCAGTGCGTTCAGGACATCCGACAGCGTCACTTCCTCCGGCGAACAGGCTAAGGTATAACCACCACGCAGCCCCTTCTGCGCTGTGATAAATCCCGCCTGACGAAGCAGAAGCAAGATCTGTTCCAGATATTTATGCGATATTTTCTGTCTCTGCGCGATCTCCGGTGCCGATACACTGGAACCGTTTTCGCTGTGGATCACAATGTCCGTCAGCGCGATCAATCCGTATTCCACTCTTGTCGATACTTTCATCCGATCCCCCTTTTTTGATCCTTTTATCCGTACTTTTCCTGGCCTTTCAGAGATTTTTCCACGGCTTTATCAACGTTCTCTTTCCGATAATATGTTGCAACTATAACACTATTCACCTACTATGTCAATAGGTATTAAGGCAATATAGAAGGCACCCGATCCTTCTCGGCCGGATGCCTTCATCCCTTCACTGTATTTTCGTTTTACAGATTCGTATATCCCATCAGATCCCGGTCCACTTCCTTCGCTGCGGCACGACCTTCCGCAATAGCTCTTACCACAAGGGACTGCCCGCTGTGCATATCGCCGGCGGTGTAGATCCCGGGCTGCGTGGCAGCATGACCGCCCCGTCCGGTCTTCACATTTGTTCTTCCGTCCACTTCCACACCGAAAGCCTCCGTTACATAGCTTTCACTTCCGAGGAAGCCTGCTGCGATGAGTACCAGTTCTGCGGGAAGCTCTTCCTCCGTTCCCTCCACCGGTACCATACGCATCCGTCCGGTGGTTTCATCCTTCTCGGATTTCAGGGAGATCACGGTTACGCTGCAAAGCTTACCCTCTTCATCTTTATTGAAGCTCTTTACCGTGGTCCGGTATCTTCTCGGATCCTTACCGAACTCCCGGATTGCTTCCTCCTGTCCATAGTCGGTCTTACCGACCCGCGGCCATTCCGGCCAGGGATTGGAGGCAAGACGGGAAAGCGGCGGCTCCGGCATCATTTCCAATTGCGTTACACTTGCGGCCCCGAGACGGATGGAGGTACCGACGCAGTCATTTCCGGTGTCACCGCCTCCGATCACGATCACATGCTTTCCTTCCGCCAGTTCCCTTGGAACCTGCTGAAAATCACTGTCCAAAAGTGTCTTCGTGACCTTCGTCAGAAAATCTACTGCGAAGAAGATTCCTTCCGCGTCCCGGCCGGGTGCCTGAATATCCCGGGGACTGGAGGCTCCGCAGGTAAGGATCACACTGTCGTACTCTTCCCTTAACTGCCCGGCGGAGAGATTCTTTCCCACATTTGCATTCACCACAAATCGGATCCCTGCCTGCTCCATCATTTCCACACGACGGTCTATGATCTTCTTATCCAGCTTCATGTTCGGAATACCGTAACGAAGCAGTCCTCCGATCCGGTCTCTACGTTCATAGACCGTCACGGAATGTCCCCTGCGGTTCAGAAGCTGTGCAGCTGCAAGGCCTGCCGGGCCGCTGCCTACAACCGCCACCTTCTTTCCCGTTCTTACCTTCGGCGCTTCCTCTTTTACCAGTCCATGCTCGAAGGCATACTCGATGACAGCTCGTTCATTTTCCTTCGTGGATACCGGCTCCGAATGCAGGCCGCAGGTGCAGGCCGCTTCGCAGAGAGCAGGACATACGCGGGAAGTAAACTCCGGGAAGCTGTGGGTCTTGGCGAGACGGATATACGCCTGTTCCATATTTCCGTGATATACCAGATCGTTCATCTCCGGAACCAGATTATGCAGCGGGCAGCCGGACATCATCCCACTGATCAGGGTTCCTGCCTGGCAGAAGGGGACGCCGCAATCCATACAGCGTGCCGCCTGTTTCCTCTGCTCCTCCATAGGAAGCATGCCGTGAAACTCCTGAAAATTCCGTATCCGGTCCTCCTCCGCCACTACAGGGCCGGTCTTTCGTTCATATTCCATAAATCCCGTTGGTTTTCCCATGTCATTCCTCCTCGTTTTATGAATTACTCCTTTATTTTTGAGGTGTGCTGTCGGTGTGAACAGACAGGCATTCGATCCGGTTATTACACAATCGATATACCTGTTTTGTTCAGCGGATCATCGGCGGATCCCCGATACTTTTGTCATCCGTCATAACAGAAAAAGGCGCTCCGAGTCCATGACCCGAAACGCCTTTGCTTCGTTAATATGTTAGTAGTATAGCACTTTCTTTTTGAAAGTCAAGTACTGTCCTTACGGATTCTGACATACTCCCTGGCTGTCAAAGGTGTATGACTTTCCGTCGATCACCATGGTTGTATCGTGTACCATGATGCCGTCCGTACCGAAATAGTACCATTTCCCACCGATCTTTTTCCACTTCGTGACCATATGGCCTCCCGGTGAGCTCAGGAAATACCATTCTCCTTTATACTCCAGCCAGCCGGTCTTCATCTCACCGCTTTCCGGGTCGAGATAGTACCACTTGCCGCCGGTCTTGACCCAGCCAGTCATCATAATGCCGCTTTTCGGATTCATGTAATAATACTTTCCGCTGACATTTACCCAACCGGTCTGCATAGCGCCGCTGGCGGGATCCAGGTAGTACCACTTTCCGCCGGTCTTAAGCCAGCCGGTCTTCATCGCACCGGTGGCGGGATCCAGGTAATACCACTTACCGCCCACCTTCTGCCATCCGGTCATCATATAGCCGTTGGCATCAAAGTAGTAGTACTTTCCTCCCAGTTTCTCCCAGCAAAGTGTCGCCCACGTGCCGTCTTTCCGCTTGTAGCACCAGCCTTCAGCGTCTTCGTTCCACCCGATGCGGTAGTTGATCTTAAAGGTAACCTGCTTTTCACCGGTGTAGTTTCCACGTCCCACAAAGGTCATGGTTGCCTTCCCCACCAGTATGTTATTTTCATAGCGGATCTCGTAATCGGTTCCGTCATTCGAAAGCACTTTGCCGTCTACCGTAAGTGTCGCACCCTTCTGTTCCAGGGGTTCCCCGGTATAGGTAAGATTCTTTACTCCGCTTACCGTACCGCCGGAAATGTCGATCTTGTTCTTTACAAAAAACTCACCCTTACATTTCCACTGGCTTCCGCTTCGGAAGAGGGAG
This sequence comes from uncultured Lachnospiraceae bacterium, assembly GCA_946633495.1. Taxonomy (GTDB): domain Bacteria; phylum Bacillota; class Clostridia; order Lachnospirales; family Lachnospiraceae; genus Eubacterium_Q. The sequence goes on from CAMPAX010000048.1 coordinate 6,198, forward strand.
CAGGAGAGTCCGTTAAATGTTCCGCTTACCGAGGTCTTGCCTTCCGGGAACTGATATCCATCTTCCGGAGCAGCGTAAAACTCAACCCAGTATCTGCTGCCTTTTTCAAAGGTTCCGCTTGTCATGATCCCTTTCGTATCCAGCCAATGGGCATCGTAGAGCTTAAGTCCTTCGGTGGTGGTGGAAAGCCGAGGTGTGTCGGTCGCCGATTCACCCACTGTCGGCGGATCGAAGGTTATGACAAAGGATCCGATCACCGGCGGAAGTCCGCCTTCCTCGGTTGCCGTAAATTCGTATTCCACATGCCAGCATTGCTGTTTTCCAATGTTGATGGTAGACTTCGGGCAGTATTTTCCATTTACATGGATCTTAGTCTTATCCGTCACTTCCGCGGTAGAACCCCAATAGAGGTTGAGCGTTGCAAGATACTGCTTATCCTTCATAAAGGTGTCCGTCGAGCCCATATTGGACCAGCTTCCGCTTGCCGACTTCACCTTCCACGCACCCGAAACAAGGTTTGCGCTTTGTGCAACGGCTATGGTATTCGGTTTCAATGCTGCGGTATCCCCGATCTTCGGAATGGGCAGCTTAATAAACTCATCCTGGATCTTTCTTACATATTCCTTCGGCAGGATGTGGCCGTAAGCCACGATCTGTTTACATGTATTGCAGTAGGTATCTCCGCTGTAGCCCGCTTCCTCCTTAGTCGGTTTCTTATAGTTGACCACCTCTGTATCCATATGGCAGGACGGAACGATCCTTCCACGCTGGATCAACTTCCCGCAATGACTGCAGAATTGATCACCCGTGTACCCGTCTTCGGTACAGGTTGCTTCCTTTTCATCCTCGGTAACCTTCGCATACTTGCTGTGATCGAAGCCGGTGGATTTACCTCTGACCTTTTCTCCGCAGGTGCCGCAGCGGTAGTACCCCTCAAAACCTCTTTCTTCACAGCTTCCCTTGATCTGGGTTCCCGCGATAAAGGTGAGCGGACCGTCATGGCTTTTCTTCAGCGGCGGGATGGGATTTCCCGTCTTCACAAGCTTTCCGCAGTCCGCACATACCGTATCCCCGGTATAACCCGCGATACAGCAGACCGTTGCTTTTTTATTGACCACCTTGGTGGATCCGTGGGTACAATCAGCGAATACCGGATCAAATGTGATACAGCCGCCCTGCATTCCGGGATCGGTCTTCATCACAGCCGTCCAATCCCCGTCCGCCAGCTTCGTAAATGTGAAATACGATGTCACATCTTTCTTATCTTCCGTATATTCACCGGTCCTCTTCCTGCACTCCGCCTTCCATCCGGTGATCTTCTTATCCGCGAAATCTCTTTTGCTGGTTCTCGCCCAGTAACGCAGAAGGTTCACCCGGATCGTCAGTGTATCCTCCTTAGTAAATGTCGTCTTGCTCAGTATCCCTGCTTTTGCCACATATCCGAGATAGTTTGACTTTGTCCAGAAGTTCTCCGGATTCGGGTCATTTTTACTGAACCCGCAGTCCGTGCAATCCAGACGGAACGCTCCATGCTCGGATTCATACGGTGTAGCCACGATATAGGGTTCAAAATGATGCAGCTCGTGAGTGATATGCCCACAGTCCGGAATGTCACAGATGAGCGCATGCTCAAAGTCTGTGGTGTGTTCTTCGTCGATGGTGAAGTTATCGTAGGTATGATCATGTTTCTGGAAATACTCCGTATAGCCGCAGACCCGGCAGGAATGCTTAAGCCACTCTCTTCCCTTGGTATCCTCGCCTGCATATTCTCCGGGATCGAAGGTATGCTTCCGGATCTTTCCGTACTCCATCCCGCAGCCGTCGCAGCAGCGGATATGTCCTTCGGAGCCTTTCCAGGTTATGATCTTGCCGCTGTCCTTAAGCTTAAAGCTGTTCTCATCGGAGGTATAATAATCAAACCAGTGGTAGGTATGCTTTGCCGTAAGCGTTACAGTGTCGGATTCAATCCATTCCAGGGTAGAGTCCATATTCTTCACCGTTTCATCGGCTACAAAGCATTTGATCTCATAGGTTTCATAGCAGGCGTCATTCGGCACAGCGATCACCATCATATTGCTGTCACAGCTCTTGGTGATCCTGAATTTGCAACCATCCGAATCCACCGGCATCCAATATTTTTCACCGACCTTACGAAAAACCCACTTATAATGCAGTTTTCCTTTCCCCACTGCCTCCAGGCGGAATTTCACCTTATGGGAATCCTTTCCGTAAGAAGCATTCCAGGGATTCACCACACCCACTGCGGACACCGGCTGCTGAGTGATGGCGAGGGGAATCCCTTTAACATAACCACAAACCGTACAACATCCCTTACTGTCAAAGGTGTGGTTTTCCTTACCTGTAATGTGTCCGGCAGAATCGCAGTACATGCAATCCTTCCAGTGCTGGGTCGTATTGTAAGTATATCTTGCCCGCGGCACCGCAGAAGTATGCTTTGCCGGGGTAATACCTTTATGCTTTACGGCCAGATGCTCATCGAAATCCGGATCTGAGATACACTGATCACCGCAGGTACAACCTTCCGCTTCGCAAAGCTCCTCGCAGCATTCCCTGCAACGACTCACTCCGTTTGCTTCACAGGTTTCGCACTGTACTGTGTCACAGAAGCATACTCCGCAATCCTCGCAGAAATGCTCCGCATAATCCGGATCCTCTATGCACATTCCCGCAGAACATTCGGACTCGGACTCACAGCAATCCAGACACAGTTCGCAGTACGGGCACTGTTCGATCTCATCAAAGCAGGCGCCGCACTCCCCGCAGATATGCTCATCCCAACCCGGACCTTCCACGCAGTAATTTCCGCAGTCACAGCCAAGATCCTCTGCATGGCTGATGCAGCAATCCTCGCAAAGGCCGCAGGAGCTGCAGATCTCCAGATCCTCTACGAGATTACATCTTCCGCATTCCTCGCAGATCACATGACATTCCACGCAGTGCTCCCCGTTGCCGTCACCCTCTTCGCAGAAGTCGGTCACTGTAGCGCAGGCTCCGCATTCCACGCAGTGGAACACATCCCCTTCCTCTGCCGCGCACTCCTCACAGAAGCCGCAGTCCTCACAGATCTCGCCTGCGCAGGAGTCACATCGGAAGCATACACCGCAGAGTGCCTCAGGTTCATGACAGAAACACTCACCGCAATCCATGCAGTGAAATCCCTCTTCCTTAAGACATTCCACACAGTTGTGGGAGTTGTCACAGAATTCAACACTCTGAAGACACTCACCGCATAAGGAACAATGTGTCATCTCATGACAGTCATTATCCGTTGCTTCTTCGGAACATGCCCCGCACATTCCGCACCGGTACCCATCCCACCGGTACTTGCCACAGTACCAGCAATAATCCCCATCCTCGTAATCAGCCCTCGCCGCATCCTTCGACAGCATAAGGGATCCAAGGATCATACACAATGCCATGAGCATGGCAAACCATCTTCTTTTTCTCATGAAAGCCCCCTTTCCTTCCTTTACCGCAATTACCCCATCAACCACATCATTTATCATTTATATTTTCCCGTACACACAAAATATTAACATGGAAAGCATAATTCTGGCAATTATTTTCTGTCTTTTTCCGCAAGACACCTGATCTTTACAAAGGCTTCCCACATTTACGTTCAAATCAGGGGATCATCGTGTCATCCTGAGGGGGTGCACGCAGATTCCATTTAAAAAGAGCCGTTGCACAAACGTGTAACAGCTCTCTAATTGGTGAGGATTACCCTACCAGCTCGGTGAAGGCTTCGATCTGGGCCTCCTCACGGCTGAGTCCCTTCTCCTCATATTGCGCCGTCAGGTGAAGCATGGCTTTATAATCCGTAGGAATGATCTTCTTGAATCTTCCGATCTCTTCTTCAAAATGCTCCAGAATCCATGCTCCCTTCTTTGATCCGGTAAGCTTTACATGGGTTTCAATGATCCGGCGAAGCTCCTCCTTCTCCTTTCTCTGCTCCACCTTCTCCATCAGTACCAGCTGCTTGTTCAGGTTCTTATACAGGTTGCTCTCCTCATCCAGAACATAGGCGATCCCGCCGCTCATACCTGCAGCAAAGTTCTTGCCTGTAGGTCCGAGGATCACAACCTTACCTCCGGTCATATATTCGCAGCCATGCTCTCCCACACCTTCCACAACGGCAGTCACACCGGAGTTCCGGATGCAGAAGCGTTCACCCGCCATTCCTGCGATATAAGCCTCACCGGCGGTAGCTCCGTAGAGAGCCACATTTCCGATTATGATATTCTCCTCCGGATCGTAAGCTGCTTCCTTCGGCGCCTTTACGATCAGCCTGCCGCCGGAAAGCCCCTTTCCGAAATAATCGTTGCTGTCTCCGGTAAGCTCCAGGGTAACGCCCTTCGGTACAAATGCACCAAAGCTCTGTCCTCCGGCTCCCGTACAGTCCACATGAATGGTATCCTCCGTAAGCCCCTCCGGGTTATGGCGGGTCACCTCTGCACCAAGCAGCGTTCCGAAGGAACGGTCGATGTTCTCCACCTGTACGGACAGCCTGCAAGCCTTTCCTTTCTTTACTGCCTGCTGAACTGCCTTATTCGCAAGGAGAACCTTCTCATCCTTTGTCTCTTCCAGCTTGAAGTCATAGGCCTTCTCCGGATGGAAGGTCTGCTGCTTCCGGTCGAAGCCGGAAAGATCCGCCAGGATGCGGTCAAAGAGGAGTTCCTCTGCATGGTTCCGTGCGACAGGCTCCTTCGCTCCGCTCAGGATGACACGGTTGTCATTCTGAGCCGCAGGCGAAGAATCTTTCCGCATAACAGCCCCGTTGCCATTCCGGTTCGCTTTGTTGTCATTCTGAGCCGCAGGCGAAGAATCTTTCCGCTTCAGCAGATCCGTCCGGCCCACCATCTCCGCGATGGTGCGTACTCCCAGCTTCGCCATATACTCCCGCAGTTCTCTTGCGATGAACCGCATGAAATTCTCCACATACTCCGGCTTACCCAAAAATTGCTTCCGAAGCTCCGGATTCTGGGTTGCCACACCCATGGGGCAGGTATCCTGATGGCATACCCGCATCATGACACATCCCAGTGTTACCAGCGGAGCCGTGGCAAAGCCGAATTCCTCTGCTCCGAGCAGCGCTGCGACAGCCACATCCCGGCCGCTCATCAGCTTGCCGTCCGTCTCGATCACCACCTGATCCCGAAGCCCGTTGAGCAGCAGAGTCTGATGTGTCTCCGCCAGTCCCAGCTCCCAGGGAAGACCCGCATTATGGATCGATGACAGCGGTGCCGCACCGGTTCCTCCGTCATAGCCCGAAACCAGGATCACCTGTGCACCCGCTTTGGCAACACCTGCCGCCACGGTTCCCACGCCCGCTTCCGAAACAAGCTTCACTGAGATCCGTGCATTCTTATTTGCATTCTTCAGATCATAGATCAGTTCCGCCAGATCCTCGATGGAGTAAATATCATGATGCGGCGGCGGTGAGATCAGGGACACACCGGGGGTGGAATGTCTGGTCTTTGCGATCCAGGGATAAACCTTCTTTCCCGGAAGATGTCCGCCCTCGCCGGGCTTTGCGCCCTGTGCCATCTTGATCTGGATCTCCCGTGCACTGACCAGATATTTACTTGTAACGCCAAACCGTCCGCTGGCCACCTGCTTGATGGCCGAGCTCTTATCATCTGCGCTTCCCGCGGTTGCCAGACGCTCGTCACTTTCTCCGCCCTCACCGCTGTTGGATTTTCCATGAAGGTGATTCATGGCGATGGCAAGACAGGTATGGGCCTCTTCGGAAATGGATCCATAGGACATGGCCCCGGTCTTAAACCGACGAACGATCTCATCCTCACTCTCCACTTCTTCCAGCGGAATTCCTTCTGCCGGATAATTGAACTCCAGAAGACTCCGAAGATACCCGGTCTCCTCTGCGTCCACCATTTCCGTGTACTGCCTGAACCGGTCGTAGCTTCCCTCCCGGGTTGCTGCCTGAAGCATATGTATGGTCCGGGGATTGTAGCGATGCTGCTCGCCCTGCGCTCTGGACTTATGGCGTCCCATGGCCGTGAGCGAAAGATCGCTGTCCAGACCCAACGGATCAAATGCCTTGCTGTGCTGCGCATCTGCCGCTGCCGCGATATCCGAAAGGGTGATCCCGCCCACACGGCTTACGGTACCGGTGAAATAGCGATCGATCACATCCCCGGAGATGCCGATGGCTTCGAAGATCTTGCTGCCCTGATAGGACTGAATGGTGGAGATTCCCATCTTGGATGCGATCTTCACGATGCCCGCCAGAACCGCCTTATCATAATCATCCACAGCGGCATAATAATCCTTTTCTAATAGCCCGTCCTCCACCAGCTCCGCGATGGTTGCATGCGCCAGATAAGGATTCACTGCGGAAGCACCGTATCCAAGCAGCGTTGCGAAATGGTGTACCTGCCGGGGTTCCCCGGATTCCAGGATCAGAGACATGGCAGTGCATTTTCTTGTAACGACCAAATGCCGGTGCACGGCTGCTACCGCAAGCAGGGACGGAAGCGCCACATGGTTCTCATCCACGCCGCGGTCCGACAGGATCAGGATATTTGCGCCCTCGCGATATGCCTTGTCAACCTCCACGAAGAGATGGTCGATGACACGGTCCATGGGGGTGCTCTTATAATACAGTGTGGAAACCTTCGCCACCGCAAAGCCTTCCTTCTTCATATGCTCGATCTTCAGGAGATCCAGGTCTGTCAGGATCGGATTGTGGATCTTCAGAACATGACAGTTCTCCGG
>CAMPAX010000049.1 GCA_946633495.1 uncultured Lachnospiraceae bacterium
CCGAAAACAACTTAGTGCATTATTGTATCATATCTTAACTTCATTTTCCATACGAACCTGAATTAATTCTTTGGGGTCCAAAATAACCCGTCATCCGTTCCGCATGACAGAGAGAAAGAAAAACCGCCTCTCCTGAAACATACAGGAAAGACGGTTTCTTTCGATTTTCTAAAAATCATTCTGCGTGTTGATGATATGAAAAGAACCGGTTTCATCTCCGTTAAATACGTAGTATGCCCTGTCCTCTTCCGGCTTTACATAGAGATCGATGCTCCGTAGATCTTCGGCTTTCTTTCCGGAAGCCGCCCAGATCTTCTTCGCCTCAGCCACAAGCTCATCCTGGCTGACCTGCTCTCCGTAAAACTCAACATATACGGATGTCTTCATTTGTCCCCTCCTATCCTGATAAAGAGATCTCACCCTCAACTAACGTTTTTATCTTACCATTTGACAATAAAAAGTCAAGTTTATTATTTCATGGAAGTCTTCAAGGCATCGTAGTTCTTCCTCATCAGGTCAAGATATGCGGCACCATCCTGAATGTCCTTCATATTAACGCTCTGCATGGAGTTCAGTACCACGATGTCCTGATCCTTCTTCCCGGTGCTGTTCCGGATGGTTTCCGCAATCTTATGATTGTTCCCCTCCAGCACATAGATGCACCCAAGTCCCAGCTCGTCCACCTTTCCTGCCAGGAATGTAATGGTTTCAAAGCTGGCCTCCGTCTCGGCCGAACAGCCGACAAATGCCGCATAATATGAAAGGCCATAGTCATCGACCATATATCGGAAAGGAAATCTGTCCCCGAAGAGCAGTGTCTTCGTTCCGGAGTTTTGGAAAAGCTCCTTGTACTGTCCGTCCAGCTTCTCCAGTTCATCCGTATAGGCCTTCGCATTCTTCCGGTAGGTATCCGCATTGGCTGTATCCAGATTCTCCAGCTTCCCGGCAATCGTATTTACGAACAGCTTTGCATTTCGAAGAGACAGCCAAACATGCTCATCATACTCTTTTTCTTCCTGATGTTCTTCCGAGTGGTCCGCATCCTCATGTCCGGCCTCTTCATGCTCCGGCTCCTTCTGCATGCCCTCGACCACTTCCTCTTCTTTGGCAGATTCGCCCAGAACCTCCAGCAGATTCACAACTTCCATGTTCTTGTTTGTTGCTTCCTTAAGGGCATCGTCCACCCATTCGTCAGACTCCCCTCCGACATAGACAAAAAGATCACAGGTACTGATCCTTGTAATGTCTTCCGCCGTGGGCTGATAACTATGCAGATCCGCTCCGTTATCCAGAAGCAGTGTCAGCTCCACACCTGCCGGATTCTCTCCCAGGATCTGCCGGATCCAGTCATATTCCGGAAAAACCGTAGCAACTACCCGAAGCTTACCGCTCTCTGTCACCGTGCTGCCTGCCGTAGATCCGGCAGAGCTGTCCGTACTTTTGTTACTGCTGCCGCAGGCCGCAAATGCTGCGGCAACTAAGATCATAAGCAGTCCCGTCATGATTCGGCGGAAGAACTGCCTTCCCGTTTTTTCCATACTGTATCGCATTTTCATTTCCTCTTTCATATAAATTGCCTGGTCAGCCGCAGTGTTATCCTGCCTTTCGGCACGTCTCACAGATTCCGTAGAATACGGTCCGGAAGGGATCCAGCTGAAATCCATGATGTTCCATCAGATGCCCCTGAATCTCCCCCAGGGCTTCACAGTTCATATGGATCAGGATTCCGCACTTTTCACATTTACAGTGAAAACAGGTTCCCTGCAAATGATTCTCCTCCGGAACATACGCAAAGCAGGCCGGGCTGTTGGCGTCGATCACATACTTCTGCACGACCCCCTCATCCACCATTCTCTCCATCTGCCGGTAAACCGTGGTCTGTCCGATGGAGACACCCTGCCGATGCAGGTAATCACAAACATCCGTCACCGTGATATGCTTCCCCGGTACGGTCTTCATGTAATCGAGGAGCTGTGTCCGTTGTTTTGTCTTGTAATTCGGTTTTTCTGCCATAATGTCCTCCAAATAAAAATGAAAACCATTTTCAATTTCAATCTGAAAACGATTTTCATTTTATATATACCCGATCCAATTGTCAATATGAAAATGAAAATAATTTTCATTTTCTTACAACTGCCGAACCTCCGGTATCAGTTCCCGGATGATCTCTTCGAAATGCATTCCGTGAGACGCCTTCACCACCACCATATCTTCCGGAGCAAGATGTTCTTTCAGATATGCGGCAGCTTCCGCATTGGAATCAAATGCGCGGTAAGAAAGTCCGGGAAGAGCCTGCACCGCATGTGCCCCCAGCGTCTTCGCCATGGTTCCCACCGTCACGAGACAGTCGATCTTTTTGCCCAGGAAGAAATCGCCGACCTCCGCATGACGCTCCAGTTCATCCGGTCCGAGTTCAAACATATCTCCCAGGACTGCCCATCTTTTTCCCTGCACCTTATCCTGAGACAAGACACTCAGCAGCGCCTTCATGGAATCCGGACTTGCGTTATACACATCATCGATCACTTTGGTTCCGGACTCCATCCTCCGGATGATCTGCCTCATAGGCTGAAAGGAAGCAAGTGCCTCCGCGGATGCGGAAAGATCCAGGCCCAGATAATCACAGATGGCCATGGCCACCAGCGCATTTCGGATATTATGATCACCCGCCACCGGAATTTCAACGGGAACCCTTTTATCCCCGTGACAGTAAATGAATCCCGCACCATCCTCCAGAATCTTCGGATCTTCGGCCCGGTACTCCGCCTCTTCGCGGAATCCGAAATACCAGGTTTCCTTCGTATTTGTCTTTCCCTTCATCTCCCAAAGCATGGGATCATCCGCATTCAAGAAAAGCACCGTGTCCGGTGTAGCGCAGCAAAGCTTCTGTTCCCGGATCACCTCTTTTGTCCCGAAATATTCCATATGGCAGGTTCCGATCATGGTGACCACAGCGATCTCGGGACGAACGACAGACCGAAGCAGATCCATCTCTCCGATCCGGTCGATCCCCATTTCCAGAACCGCAACCTCCGAAGGTTCATCCAACATCCTGCTTGTGGCAATGGGAACTCCGATCCAGGAATTAAAATTCTTCGGCGTCTCATACACCTCCCGGGCGCTGCCGAGAGCCGTGGCGATCATCCGACGGGTGGTGGTCTTCCCCACACTTCCCGTAACGCCGATCACCGCACGTTCATACTGCATTCGGATAGACGCTCCGATGGCCAGATGCGCCGTCTTCGTGTCCTCCACCAGGATCAGCACATCCCCGTGTTTTTTTGCAGCTTCCATGGATTCCGGTGTCGTATAAATGTCGCCGGGCTGCCGGTCAACCACCGCTGCTGCCGCCGTTTCCAAAGCCTGTGAGACAAAGCGGTGTCCGTCGGTCTTCTCTCCCGGAAGCGCCACAAAGAGATCTCCCTCCCGGATCTCACGGGTATCCACACAAAGATCCGTCACCTGCCGTTCGGCGACCTCACCTGCATCGTCCTGTTCATTCATGCAGATCAGGGTTCCCCCCGTCATTTTCACAATGTCACGTAATGTGATATTCTTCATTTCCGTCCTTTCCTGAATCTCCGTATCGATATACAGGATTCCCCCGCATCAAACTCTCTCTTCACATTATCCCTTCCGTGTTCTTCCGAAGCCACCCCATCACTACGCCCGGGGATAGAGGATCTGATTTGCGATCTCCTGTGCCTTCTCATCGGAAATGATCAGCTCGATCATTTTCAGTCCGAAATCAATGGAGGTTCCCATGCCGCGGCTGGTAACAAACTGCCCGTCCACCGCAACGGTCTGAACAGCTCCTGTCCACTCCGCCCCAAGAAGCTCCGCCTCCTTACCGGGATAGCAGGTCGCTTTCCGTCCTTCCAGAAGCCCCATCTGACCGTAGACCGTAGGTGCCGCACAGATCGCGGACAGGATCTTTCCTGCCTCCTTATGCTTCAGAATCTCCGCTGCCACAGCTTCACTCGCTTTCAGATTGGCAGTTCCCTTCAGTCCTCCCGGAAGGAAAATGGCATCTGCTGCTTCCGTAAGACTTCCGATGGTAACATCTGCTGTCACCGGGATCCCGTGAGAGCTTACCACCACCGGATCCTCCGTGATGGATACCGTTACTACCTCAATACGCGCCCGACGCATCAGATCTATTGGTACCACTGCCTCGCTTTCTTCAAATCCCTCTGCCAGAAACACATAAACCTTGCTCATGATAATTCCCCTTTCATATCCTGTGATCTTATCTTTGAAAGAAATCCTCGTAGTTCCTCCGAATTCATCCTGCTGAGTGCCGCATTGGTGTAGGAGCCATCCTCCGTCACCTCACGCCGGAACCAGGGCGGGGGCGTAAATCTCTTCGCCGCCTCCACGGAGGGAAACTCCACCTCCACATAAACCAGTCCTTCCAGGGCCCCGTGGAACAGATCCAGTTCTGCTGTAAGACCGGTATTCTCCTCACCGGAAAGCGGGATCAGATACCGCGTCTTGCTGATCATAAGTCCTTCCACCTTCCCTGACAGCTGCTCATACTGTTCCCCGGTGAGCCTCGTCTCAAACTCTTCCCGTTCCAGCAGTCCGCCGCTTTTCACTGTAAGGATATAATCCTCATTACTCCTTCGGATCCGGATCACAGGATCCGTGGAGATATACCCCTGCGACATTTCCTTTTTCCGATATGATGACAGATCCAGTTCTCCGGGATCCGCCAGAAATTTACGTTCGATCTCCATCCGATCTTCCTTTCATCGTACCTTCTCCCAAAAGCCAAAAAAAGGATTCACTCATCCGTATGATACCTGGCATAGGGCGCAAAGGTCTTAAATATCATCCGCAGTGTGATAAAGATTCCAACCGCAGATACGATAGCGCCCGGGATATATCCGCCGGTCGCTTTATTCACATTCACAAGCAGCATACCGATGGTCTGGGCGTAGAAACAAAGCCGAAATACATTTCCGCGTTTCAGATCAAGACCGGTATTTTGGGCGATGGGCCACGCAAGGAGCATGTAGATCAAAGAGGCAGCCAGATATTTGAGCAGTGTCGCCGTCACCATCAATACCCCGGTCAGGATCAGCGCGATATAGAATCCCGGAATCGCAGACACCAGGGTCTCACGGTTAAATCCATCCTCAAAATAATCCGCGATCCTTTGATCCAAAAGCACCTGCTGCAGCCCGTTCTCCGTCACGACGGCCTGAAGCCGGGCACTGCCGATGGCAAATGTGAGAGGTGCCGATCCCAAAGAATCCTTCGGTACGGCGGATTCCTTCGTATCCACTACGATCTCATAGGTCCCCAGATTGATCTTGAAGGGCTCATCCGCTTTCAAAACCCCGTTACTCACGTTAAAATCCGGGATCTTATTCTCAAAGAGGTTTCTAAATCCCCCGAAATGAATGATCGTCGCAGCTACCGGGATCACGTACAGCATGAATTCGATCAGAAGTCCCATGAAAAGACAGTAACGGACAAATCTTCCCACCGACAACCCCGCGAGACCGATCAGCTGCATCGGCCGCATGATGGAGATCCTGAGCTGTTCGATCACCGACACCTTCTCCGGAACTTCAAAATCCAAAGAAGACTGTCCGGAGGATCCACCCTCCGGTTCACCGGGGGGATCCGAGGGATTTTCCGGAGGTCCGCCCTCATGTTTTCTCTTCTCCTCATCGTTTATGTATTCTCTCATACACTCTCCGATCTCCGTAAATATGCGGAGTCAGCCAAAGATCAAATGAAAATGCTCCAGCGCCTGTCGAAGTCCGCCCTGATCCACATCCGCGGTCACATAATCTGCCGCCGCTTTACAGGCTTCACTTCCGCCTGCCATACAGATGCTGTTGCCGGCAAACTCCATCATTTCCAGATCATTATTGCTGTCACCGAAGGCATAGGTATCTTCTCTTGGGACCCCAAAATGCTCCATCAGAAAGCGGATCCCGCTGGCCTTGGAATATCCGATGGGCTCCAGCTCGAAGAACCTGACCTTCCCGGATCCGGGCGATATCACTCCGCCCCGGTCAATGTAAGTAAAATCCACTGCGATCTCCCGGCGGAACCGTTCCACATCACTGGTTTCATCGAACCAGCCGGAGAACTTATCAAAACGAAAGTCCGGAGCATCGATATCTCCCGGCATTTTGTATCCCTTCTTCCTCATGGCAGCCACAACCGGCCGGATATAAGGCATATCCAGCTTCTCATCATACGAAGCGATCTCCGTATGCTCAAAAAAAGCCTGCATCCTGCATTCTCTGCAGATATATGCCAATTCACGGCAGCGCTCTTTTGGGATCTCATGCCGGTGAAGTACCTCACCGCGATATTCGATATAGGTTCCGCATCCGCAGACAAGACCGTCAAACCCGGGCGCCAGTATAAACGGTTCGATATTGCAGCGAACCCGTCCGGTGTTGATAAAGCAAAGATTCCCGGCGGACCTTGCAGCCTGCAAAGCGGCTGCAGCATCTGCCGGGAACATATGTCTCTCATCATCCGTGATGAGTGTACCGTCTATGTCGAAAAAAAGTAACTTCTGCATATTACAGCTGCTTCATCAGATTCACCATCTCGATGGCTCCCAGCGCACAGTCATAACCCTTATTTCCGGCTTTGGTTCCGGCACGCTCCACTGCCTGTTCGATATTATCCGTCGTAAGGATTCCGAACATGACAGGAATTCCCGCTTCCATGGATACCTGTGCGATCCCTTTGGACACTTCCGCACATACATAATCGTAGTGACTGGTCTGGCCGCGGATCACGGCACCCAGGCAGATCACCGCATCGTATTTTCCGGAAAGGGCAAGCTTCTTTGCCACAACGGGAATTTCAAATGCTCCCGGAACCCAGGCCACATCAATATCCTCCGTCTTCACATTGTGACGAACCAGTCCGTCCTCAGCACCGCCCACCAGCTTCGAAACGATAAACTCATTAAAACGGGCTGCAACGATCGCCACCTTCATGCCATCCGCTACTACTTTTCCTTCAATCTTGTTCATGGATCTTTCCTCTCTTTTGATGGTATGCACGCTCCCGGCATACCTGTTGATATTTCAATGTGTTTTCTTTGTCCGATGTAAAGTCAAAGGGCATCTGCCCCGACACAGGGTCACACATCCTTAAGGATATGCCCCATCTTCTCTTTCTTGGTCTGCAGATAGAACCGGTCATAGGTTGAGGGTGCGATCTCGATGGGAACCCGCTCTACGATCTCCAGACGATAGCCTGCCAGTCCATAGATCTTCGATGGGTTGTTCGTAAGAAGGCGCATCTTTCTTACGCCCAGATCTACCAGGATCTGTGTTCCGATGGTATAATCCCTTGCATCCTCCGGGAATCCCAGCTCCAGATTCGCCTGTACCGTATCTCTTCCCTGATCCTGCAGAGCATAGGCCCGGATCTTGTTGATCAGCCCGATCCCCCTGCCTTCCTGCCGCATGTAAAGCAGCACGCCGCGTCCTTCCTCTGCAATCTTCTTCATCGCCGCATTTAACTGCTCCCCGCAGTCACATTTCAGAGAACCAAATGCGTCCCCTGTCAGACACTCGGAATGCACTCTTACCAGAACCGGGGAGCCGTCCGCGATATCTCCCATGGTGAGAGCCACGTGATGTTCGCCGTTCAGCTGATTGATATAGCCGTGAATCATAAAATTCCCGTATTTTGTAGGAAGCTTTGCCTCAGTTACCTTCTTTACAAAGACTTCATGCTCTTTTCTATACTGAACCAGCTTCTCTATGGTAGAGATTTTCAGTCCATGTTCTTTGGAAAATGCCACCAGATCGTCAAATCTGGCCATGGTGCCGTCGTCCTTCATGATCTCGCAGCAGAGTCCCACCGGCTCAAGACCTGCCAGCCTGCAGAGATCCACAGTGGCTTCGGTATGTCCGTTCCGCTCGATCACGCCGCCGGGTTTTGCTTCCAGCGGAAACATGTGCCCGGGTCTTCGAAAATCCTCTTTCACCGTATCCTTCGATGCAAAGGCTCTTGCGGTGATCCCTCGCTCCTCTGCCGAAATTCCCGTAGTCGTTGACACATGATCCACGGATACGGAAAATGCCGTACAGTGATTGTCCGTATTCACGATGCACATCTGCGGCAGATTGTACCTGTCGGAATAAGACGGATCCATGGGCATGCAGATCAACCCACGTGCATATTTCGCCATAAAATTAACGTTCTCTGTGGTTGCAAACTCTGCCGCGCAGATCACGTCTCCCTCATTCTCCCGATCCTCGTCATCCATGATCACAACGATCTTCCCTTTTGCAAGATCCTCAAGGATTTCCTCGATCGAATTCAACTCTGACATATTATAAAACTATCCTTTCAGGCGACGGTTCCCGTCGCAGATTATTACTACCGGGTCAAAAACAGTTTGCCCCGTCTGCTGATTCACAGCATTCCGTGTTCAGCCAGAAACTCCATGGTAAGTCCGCCGGAAGAAGCCGCTTTGGATCCCCCGGAAGTACCGGCAGCCACACTTCCCGTCCCCTGAAGGAGACGCTCCACATACTTTCCGATCATATCATTTTCCAGGTTTACCGAAGCACCTGCTTTTTTCTCCGAAAGAGCGGTCACATCTCTGGTATGAGGGATCACAGACACTTCAAAGCTGTCCGGATGCACGGCCGCCACAGTCAGACTGATCCCGTCAATCGCGACGGAGCCTTTCTCCACGATCAGACGAAGGATTTCCGGTCCTGCGGAAATACGATACCAAACTGCATTATCCTCCTGACGAAGGGAAAGGATCTTACCGGTGCCGTCAATATGTCCGGACACAAGATGTCCTCCCAGCCGGTCCCCCAGAGCAAGGGCTCTCTCCAGATTCACACAGCTTCCGGGGCTTAGTTCCCCAAGGGACGATCTCCTGAGGGTCTCCGCCATCACATCCGCCGAAAAACGATCTTTGGAAAGCCTGGTCACGGTAAGGCAGACCCCATTTACGGCAATGCTGTCACCAACCCTGGTGCCGCTTAAAACCACATCGGCACGGATCGTCAGGATCGCGGAAGCGCTTCCTCGTTCTATGGAGAGGATCTCTCCTTTTTCTTCTACGATTCCGGTAAACATGACAGTTTCCGATCCCTCCTCACGTACCAAAGCCAATGGTTTGATATAACGATCTAAAGCCCGCTTGCTCAAACTCCATATAACACCGTAAAATCTGCTGAATCCGTGAGCCGGCTCACGAACAGCAGATTTTACGACAGCTTATGCCCTGACTATACCGCACAAGCCACAAATATCCGATTATCCATCATGTCTTGTCAGAGGACTCATCAATGTTGAACGGATTCAGATCCGCTGACAAAACCTCCGTTACGATCCTGGACTCCAGCTTCACCGGAGGAGCATCGTCCTCATCCGTCCCACCTGCTTCCGGAAGATTCTCCGTTTCAACCCAGCTATCGGTAGATTTGCTGGATTTTGCACTTCCGATCTCCATGGCCTCTATAGAATCCACTGCAGATACCGGAGCCTCTTCGGCCGGGTCAGCCGCGGGTGTTTCTATGGTGGCTCCGGACTGGAAATCCGACGGAGCTTCCGGCTGCGGGCTCGAAGAGATCCACGCCAGCGGACGCGGCTCTGCCGTCTCGATATCTACATGCTCATCTTCTTCCTCCGGCTCCGGTCCTACGATATAACGTGCATAGATATCGCCGCCCGGGAGCACCTCGGACTCAACTAAATGAAGGGGAAGCGCATCTTCTACAAAGTTTACGCCCTCGCCTTCTACCGGTGTCATGGCTGTGATACCGCCGAAGATCTTCGGAGCGATAAACATGACAACCTCATTTACAATGCCTTCCCGGAGCAGACTCCATGACAGGTTTCCGCCGCCTTCGGACATGATACCGCTGATCTCCATCTCGCCAAGCTTATCCATCAACGCATCCACATCGATGTGCCCGTCTTTCTCCGGGATCAGAAGCACATGAACATTTTTCTCTTCCAGCTCTTCTGCCTTCCGCTTTGATTCTTCCGGCAGTCTTTCACTGGCAGCGACATAGGTCTCGATCTTCCCTGCCGTCTGAACGATCTTGGAATCCATCGGAATCTGAAGATGCGTATCACAGATGATACGGATCGGCGTCCGGTCTTTCTGTCTGCGGTTGTCCAGTGTCGGGTCATCCGCAAGTACGGTACCGATACCGACCATGATGGCCGGATACTGATTTCTCATTCCACGTACACGTCCCCGTGCAAAATCACCGGAAATATAACGGCTTGCACCGGTGGTGGTCGCGATCTTTCCGTCCAGGGTCACGGCATACTTCAGTACCACATACGGACGTTTTGTCGTGATATAGTGGAAATATACCGGGTTCAGCGCGTCGCATTCCTTCTTCATGCATCCGGTCACGACTTCGATCCCGTGCTGACGCAGCATCCAGATCCCTTTCCCGTCCACCTTCGGATTCGGATCAGAAGATCCAACATATACCGTGCGGATCCCGGCATCAATGATGGCCGAGGTGCAGGGCGGCTGCTTCCCCGTATGTGCACAAGGCTCCATGGTCACGTACATTTCCGCACCGTGTGCAGATTCCAGAAGGCTGTTGATCGCCTCACGTTCTGCATGCAGCATTCCGTATCCGGTATGATATCCTTCCCCGATGATACGACCATCTTTCACGATCACCGCACCCACCAGAGGATTCGGATCTACACGTCCGATTCCAAGCTTCGCAAGCTTGATCGCACGTTCCATATACTTCGCTTCATATGCCATAGGTTTTTCCTCCCGTTTTAACCCGCACTTTGCGTAAACTCCGTGAATTATTTATCCGACTTTCCGATGGACAGGAAACCGCCTTCATTTGCTTTCAGCAATACAGACAGACCGATGTCTCTCCTGCTTCCTTCTGTTGCCACATAGATCTCACCGGTCTCAACCAGCGACTTTGCGATCTTGGTCACCTCGTCCTTGAACTGCATCATCTGCCGACGGTCCTTGGATGAAAGCTTGAAGAGATACTGATTCTTGGAACTGATCATCAGGATACTGAAAGAATGCACATTGTTCTTGGATTCCCTCATTCCGGAACCGATCATTCTGGAATTTGCGATAATGATCTCAGCGGAATCATCCGGCAGATACTCGGAAAGGATCAGCTTGTAGATCTTCAGGTAATCTTCTTCACTCTCAACCTTAACCGGAAGCTCGGCAACAGCAAACTCGATGACCGAATCCGCCAACGGAATGGAGCCGCCGTCATCATTGATGGTCGGACTGCAGTTCTTCGGAACGATAAGCCGGAAGAACTTATTCTCGATGACTTTCTCATCTTTCTCGGGTTCTGCAATGACAAGATCCGGGTACTTCTTCTCCAGCTTGTTCATGGCGACGATGGCATTCTCATCTCCGGTTTCCGCCAGTGCCATCAGGCTGAGATACAGCTCGGTAATGGCCGGGGTACGATAGCCTACCATTTCAACCACCTTATCGGCAGCCGGGATATGACCCATAGCCGCATTCCGGATATAAAGCTTGATCAGGTTCTCCTTGGATTCACCCTTGGATTCCTTATACTGGATCACCTTGAAGAGATTCTCTTTGTCAAATCCGTCATAATCCTGGTCGAAGGCCTTCTCAAAGTATTCCATACTCCGTTTCTCCCCGGTGAATTCCGGATCGCGCTCCTGCCGCTCATAGATCTTCGCCAGTTCGTATGCAGCCTGCGTGCTGCCAAGGTTCAAAGCTTCCTGGAAAGCTTTTTCAATCTCATAATTCGTTGCGATATAGAATACCTGACTCTGTTTTTTCAGTGCCACGTTCAAAGCTGTGGTCGCGCTTCCGGCTTCTACCGCACGATCCCATTTTTCAACCGCACTTTGAAGATCCTCGCCCTTCAGCTCCTTGATATCCTTGATATAGGCATCTGCTTCCACAATACCGTTCTTCTGTGCCTCAAGGAAATACGTCATGGCCTTATCGCCATCCCGCTTGCTCCGAAGCAGTCCGTAATAGTAGAAACGCCCCAGATAGAAGGCTACACGTTTATGTCTTAGTTTATGTGCCTGATCGTACCACTGGTAGGCCTTCATGTAGTCTTTCAGCTGCTGATCGTAGATATTTCCGATCAGGAACGCCAGCTCCGGATCCTTGGTGGCATCAAAGAGCTGCTTTGCATAACTGATGGTCTTTTCGATATCGCGATACGGTGAATCCTTATCGTAATACAGGTCAATCAGCAGATAGCTGGCCTTGATGGAGCCTTCCTTCAATGCCTGCTTGGCTGCAGTCATGGCTCCCTCATAATCCTCCAGATAGTAGCAGTAAACTGCTTCGCTGTAATACTGATTGTCCTTCCGGTTCAGGCTCTGGTCACTGACACGGGTCGGTGCCACGAATGCAAAGGAGTTCGCAGTCTCAAAGATGATCTCCTCATACTGCTCGATGATCTCCATGGTTGCGCAGACGCAGCGGATGCAGGCCAGACGGCGCCCCGAATAAAAGGCAAAGGTCACGATACCTTTATTCATGGCCTTGTGATAGAACGTGGTGCAGATACCATCCGAATACTCGGTGATGTACGGTTTCAGCTGAAGCTCTTCATCAAATGCCTCGTTGCAGTAACGAAGATAATTCTCCAATGTCTTCTTGGAGTCTCTCGGGATACTGTCATAGGACACATAGATCGCGAAATCACGATAGGTGATGCTGGGTGCGTAATACTCTTCTTCCGTTTCCTCGTTGATGGTCTTCACCCAGTCCTTCGGAAGCTTGTGGATATAGCCGTCTACC